>NZ_DF968183.1:1398759-1400125 GCF_001192835.1 Lentimicrobium saccharophilum | reverse complement strand
TTATAACACAAAGGCTATCCGAAAGGGTAGCCTTTTGTGGTTTTAAACATATCGGTCTGAGGGGGAGGGAATCACAGAGAAGTTAAGCCCGCCCGCGTCTCGTCGTCTCGTCAGACATTGAAAATTACCTTCAAATTGCCTCACCTTCGTCTGGCGGGATGACGAGATACTGCCAAACCAGGTGGGAGTCTCGTCAGCTTATCGCTGAAAAACGCGATAAACCGACGAGATATAATCCGGTCGTCGCCAACCTTATAACACAAAGGCTATCCGAAAGGGTAGCCTTTTGTGGTTTTAAACATATCGGTCTGAGGGGGAGGGAATCACAGAGAAGTTAAGCCCGCCCGCGTCTCGTCGTCTCGTCAGACATTGAAAATTACCTTCAAATTGCCTCACCTTCGTCTGGCGGGATGACGAGATACTGCCAAACCAGGTGGGAGTCTCGTCAGCTTATCGCTGAAAAACGCGATAAACCGACGAGATATAATCCGGTCGTCGCCAACCTTATAACACAAAGGCTATCCGAAAGGGTAGCCTTTTGTGGTTTTAAACATATCGGTCTGAGGGGGAGGGAATCACAGAGAAGTTAAGCCCGCCCGCGTCTCGTCGTCTCGTCAGACATTGAAAATTATCTTCAAATTGCCTCACCTTCGTCTGACGAGATGACGAGATACTGCCACACCAGGTGGGAGTCTCGTCAGCTTATCGCTGAAAAACGCGATAAACCGACGAGATATAATCCGGTCGTCGCCAACCTTATAACACAAAGGCTATCCGAAAGGGTAGCCTTTTGTGGTTTTAAACATATCGGTCTGAGGGGGAGGGAATCACAGAGAAGTTAAGCCCGCCCGCGTCTCGTCGTCTCGTCAGACATTGAAAATTACCTTCAAATTGCCTCACCTTCGTCTGACGGGATGACGAGATACTGCCAAACCAGGTGGGAGCCCCGCCGGAAAGGCGGGGTAAAATCTGGTCGTCGCCAACCTTATAACACAAAGGCTATCCGAAAGGGTAGCCTTTTGTGGTTTATGGTGGTTCTATTCGGGGAATATGCGACCTGCCAGATTAATGTATTGATCCATGGCTAAAATAAACATGTGACTCCTCCGGAGTCGGGAAATCCGGAGACGAGCCGAGGTTTCTATAAGCATACCAATCCTCCGGAGTCGTCAGACGGATATAGTTCTCCGCGCCTGAAAATATTTGATTCCCGTATAGATTCATTGAACATTCGGTTATTGTAAACAGCGGCGCACCAACAAAACGGCAATTTTATGACTCCGGAGGAGTCAAACGTGTATAGCACGGAAGATGCTACAATGAAATTACGACTCCATAGGAGTCGGATGTCTGCATGAAAAGAGAG
>NZ_DF968183.1:1382117-1398723 GCF_001192835.1 Lentimicrobium saccharophilum | reverse complement strand
GCGTCTCGTCGTCTCGTCAGACATTGAAAATTACCTTCAAATTGCCTCACCTTCGTCTGGCGGGATGACGAGATACTGCCAAACCAGGTGGGAGTCTCGTCAGCTTATCGCTGAAAAACGCGATAAACCGACGAGATATAATCCGGTCGTCGCCAACCTTATAACACAAAGGCTATCCGAAAGGGTAGCCTTTTGTGGTTTTAAACATATCGGTCTGAGGGGGAGGGAATCACAGAGAAGTTAAGCCTGCCTGCGTCTCGTCGTCTCGTCAGACATTGAAAATTATCTTCAGATTGCCTCACCTTCGTCTGACGGGATGACGAGATACTGCCAAACCAGGTGGGAGCCCCGCCGGAAAGGCGGGGTAAAATCTGGTCGTCGCCAACCTTATAACACAAAGGCTATCCGAAAGGGTAGCCTTTTGTGGTTTATGGTGGTTCTATTCGGGGAATATGCGACCTGCCAGATTAATGTATTGATCCATGGCTAAAATAAACATGTGACTCCTCCGGAGTCGGGAAATCCGGAGACGAGCCGAGGTTTCTATAAACATACCAATCCTCCGGAGTCGTCAGACGGATATAGTTCTCCGCGCCTGAAAATATTTGATTCCCGTATAGATTCATTGAACATTCGGTTATTGTAAACAGCGGCGCACCAACAAAACGGCAATTTTATGACTCCGGAGGAGTCAAACGTGTATAGCACGGAAGATGCTACAATGAAATTACGACTCCATAGGAGTCGGATGTCTGCATGAAAAGAGAGCGGGTGCATACAAGGATTTAATCAAGCTGACCAGGGCTTGGAAACCGGTCTGTTGAACCCCGGAATATTTATACACCGGACAAATGGTTGTTTTATTGTTAAAGGTTTGTTAATCATACCGGCGGCCTTACATTGTGTTGACATTTACACTGTTTTTCACTAATTTTGAATAAATCAATTTTCCAAACCCCAAATCATGGCCAATCTTCCATTCCCTCAGTTTCTGCAACGATACGGCATTACCCTGTTGTTTGCATCCGACCCGGGAATTATCCCCGGAGCTATCCTTGAAAAGCGGCGCAGGGGATATTTCGCTGCCGGACGCATAGACCAGCTGTTCAATGATCCGCCCCCGGCCTGGGAAACACTGCTTCAACCGGCGAACCTGGTATATGGAACCGTGCAGCGAAGCCTCAGCCTGAACGGCAAAGCAAGCATGGATGAGTTCGGGATCAGCATCAGCAGCGGCCTGAGCTCAGCCAGAAGTGTTGACTTCTTTATTTCCGGCGTAAAGTGCCGGACGTTCGTGCACCAGTCGAAAATCACCCTGATCCCCCGGCTTCAGGAGCTGCGGAAGACCAACAAAGCACTCTGGAAGCTGGTGAACAACAAACAGATCGCCGATTATACCTATTACGCTACCGAAATTACCGCTGAATTTGAAACAGAGGGGAAAGCTGATCTTCAGGCTGAACTGCGGAACAATGTCGTGGTAAGCGGAAATGCCAGCCTGGAGTGGAAATCAAAATCGAAGTTTGTGATTTCGAACAACGATGCTATTCCTTTTGGCTTTTCAGGTTGGGTGGTTTGATAATTAGATAATTAGAGAATTTGAGAATGAGGGAATTAGATAATTAGTGAATTTGAGGATTTATAAGATGAGAGAATTAAAGAATTAAAGAATGAAAGAATTTGAAAATTTATAAATTAAGGAATTTGAGAATGATGAGAATTATTGATGGCGTGAAGAGGAGAGGGGTTGGGAGAATCAGGATTGGTAATTGGTTTGAATGGTGAAAGCAGGGAGGATGCAATTATAACATTGCAATGTGTGTCATAAACTTCCTGAAATAGCGTTCTTTATTATAAAAAAGTAGTATTAATGCTTATTGTAAAAGCATTTGTAAAGTTGTATCTTTGGTAAAATTAAGCAACATTTAACCTGTGGCTGGTATGTGTGCCGCTTTTGCGAGGGCAGGAAATGAATGACGGAAAGGCTGGTAATGGTTGATAAAGATAAATGGTTGTTAATCAGTTGTTTGTGACATTATTTAATTAATTTATATACTCCTGTCCCGCAAGGGACGTCCGGAAAACGGAGTTAGTCATGCGATGAACCGGCAGCAACCGAAAAGTAACCTTTATCTGATAAAATCAATTAATCATAAACATTACACTTCAGGGCATATTTTGCAAGTTAATTTGTTGTTAAATTCATTGTTCTTTAATAACTTGAGTGATTTTAGAGGTATTTTTGTAATGCATTAACCGGTTGACTACCCCCGACTGAACTACTACCTGAAAAAAAATTTTACACAAAGGGCCGGTTTTCGCTGAAAATACTGAACTACACAGGGGTTTTTCCTGTTATACCGCTTGTCATTTAATACTGTTTGTGGTTAGTCTGAACTTATACCGGCCTGCGTACAAAGGTTTGCGGCGCCTCCTTCCCGGGGCGCTTTTGCTGCTTTGGGCATGGGGGGCAGTGGTGAGTGAGGTGAAGGGGCAGGCTAATATTTATTGGAGAGGTGAATCAACTACCGGTGATTGGGAATTTGGTACTGACTGTGGCACGCCAAGCTCTTTGGATCATTGGTGGAATGTTTCTGCAGTTCCAGAGAGAAGTTTATTCAGGCCTGATTGTGGGACAATACCAGAAGCAAACAGAATTATTTTTGACAATAACGTCCAGCCAATCATGAATTTAAATGGTGGCTCAAACTATACAGTCAATCAAATAATCTTTTCACCATCTGTTACTCCACCGGCTATTGACCGGACAATAAATTCTGATGCGTCAAGAAGTTTATATTTTTACAATAATGGTAATGATGCCCGTATTGAAAATAATCAAACCTGGACTACACATAGATTTAATGTAAATATAAATATTCAGGGACCAGATACCTGGATGCATATTGATGTTAAAGATGGTTTTCTTATATTTAACAATACGGTTGTCAATAATAGTATAAATCCGTTAAATCTGTGGGGTAACATCGTTAGTGGAAATAACATGCAGATTACTTTCAACGGCCCAGTGTTGGGAAATCCTGGGGTTAATATCCGGGGAGATGTCCATGTAAACTACGACGGGCTTGAAGAATCTAAGACCTATTCTGGTCCCACAACTATATATTCTGGCGGCACTTTGCAGATCAGCAGCAACCAAACGCTGGGTGATATCGTATTGAATTCCGGTGCCACCCTGATCGTAGATGCCGGTGTTACATTAACCGTAACCGGCTCATGGACCGGAGGAGGGACCATTCAGAATAATGGCACCATCGTGCTGGCAGGAACTGCGGCGCAGACTTTCCCTGGCGCAGGGACTAATATTGCCGCCATGAATAACCTGACGATCAATAATCCGAACGGTGTAGCACTGGATCAAAATCTAAATGTAAGTAATAATCTTACTTTAATTTCCGGAATACTTTCTACAAGTACCTACAATATTACGGTTGATAATCCGCTTACCAATTCCATTAACGGTGGTGGATCAACAAATTATATCAACGGGTATTTGCGCAGGTCAATAAATGGAGGTGTGAATACTTATTTTTTCCCTATTGGAACTTCGACTGTATATGCACCGGTTCAGATGGCCTTTACAGCAGGAACGGTTGCCGGAGTGCTTGAAGGCTATACGACAAATGGAGATCATCCAAATATCGGAAGTTCTAACCTTAATCCAGCTTTTTCAGTTAACAGAGCCTGGTATTTTAACATTGTAAGCGGATTGGGTACTGCGAATTACAATGCAACTCTTAACTGGGTTACAGCCGACCAGGATGTAGGATTTAACTTCAATACTGCACTTGCCGGTAAATTCACCACATCAAACTGGACATATCCTACTATTGGCACGCGCACTGCAAACAGCCTGCAAATTACGGGTTCAAGCGGGTTCAGTGGCTTTCAGATAGCCGCTGACTGTGAACCCGATATCCCGACAGTGGCTGCCACTCCAGACCTTGTTTGCCCCGACGGATCCTCAACATTAAGCATTACATCCGGTAATCTTAATGGTGCAGCCAATTGGTATTGGTATTCCGGCTCATGCGGAGGTACTCCTATTGGAACAGGTACTTCAATTTCGGTTGCTCCTGCTGCAACAACTACTTATTACGTTCGTGGTGAAGGGGGCTGTGCCCCGGCAGGTGGGAGTTGTGCCAGTATCACAGTAACATTGGATAATATTCCTCCTGTTGCTCTTTGCCAGGACATTACAGTATATCTTGATGCAACCGGAAATGTCACGATTACTCCGCAACAGGTAAATATTGGCTCTAATGATAATTGCGGAGATATAACACTTTCGGTAAGTCCAAACACATTCAATTGTGATGATCTATCTGCAGGAGGGTTGATAATTTCTGAATATGTTGAAGGTACAAGCAGTAATAAAAATCTGGAGATATATAATGCAGGCTCTGATCCTGTTGACCTTGGATTATATCAGTTGTTGCTATTTACCAATGGCTCACCAACGCCTTCAGAACAGATGACATTAAGTGGTACTTTAAATCCAGGTGCAGTTATTGTTTACATCAATTCTGGTAGCACTTATACCGGACCGTCAGTCACGAATAACTCAGTTATAAATTTCAGCGGAAATGATGCAATTGCAATTTATAATACTTCAACAGGAAGCTATGCTGATATTTTCGGAGTTATTGGGGATGATCCTGGAGCTACTAATGGGTGGACCGGATCAGGTGGATATCAAACGGTTCAGCGGACGCTGAGGCGCAAGCCCGAAGTTGTTCGAGGTGTTACAGTAAATCCCATAGGAACTGGTCCGGGTGCTTTTACCACACTTACTACAGAATGGGATATTTATCCTTTGAATACAATTACAGGATTGGGATCTCATGCTGCTGTGGCATCTGGAAACACAGTTACACTGACTGTGGAGGATGAGGCAGGTAACACTTCAACTTGCAATGCTAATGTGACCGTTATTGACGACCTTGCTCCAACAGCAGTCTGTCAGCCTGTAACCATCTATCTTGATGCCAATGGAATTGCTACACTTACCCCTTCCATGATCAACAATGGAAGCACTGATAATTGCGGAATTGAAACGTTGCTGATCTCGCAAACAACATTCGATTGCGAAGATCTTGGATCAAATACTGTTACGCTAACGGTAATAGATGAAAGCGGAAATAGCTCTACTTGCTCTGCAACAGTAACCGTGGTTGATAATATTGCTCCCACAGCAGATTGCCAGGATATTACAGTAAATCTGGATGCGACAGGGAATATAACAATTTCACCATCCGATGTCAATAACAATAGTACTGACAATTGTGAAATAGCATCCTTTGCAGTTTCACCAAATACCTTCAATTGTGATGACGTCGGAGAAAATACAGTTACATTAACAGTGACAGATAATTCTGGCAATGTTGCTACTTGCACGGCTATTGTAACTGTTATAGACAATACAAATCCCACTGCCATATGTCAGAATATTACAGTTACACTTGACCCAATAACAGGCACAGCAACAATTACTCCTGATATGATTAATGACGGAAGCTCAGATGCCTGTGGAATACAATCAGTTACTGTTTCGCCTAATACTTTTTCTTGTGTCGATCTTTTAACAACACCTGCAGCCGATCTTTTTATTTCCGAATATATTGAAGGTTCAAGCAATAACAAAGCAATTGAAATATATAATGGAACAGGAGCTTATATTGACCTTGCCACAGGAGGATATGATCTTCAAATGTTTTTCAATGGTTCTAATACTGCAGGGCTAACCATACCTCTTACTGGCACTGTTGCCAATGGAGATGTTTATGTAGTGGCACATGGTTCTTCATCTGCGGTAATCCTCGCCCAGACTGATCAGACAACTCCTCCTGCTACAAACTGGTATAATGGTAACGACGCTGTGGTTTTAAGAAGAGGAACAACAATAATTGATGTGATCGGTCAAATTGGATTTGATCCGGGAAATGAGTGGGGAACAGGACTCGTTTCAACAGAAAATAATACGTTAAGAAGAAAATCAACTATTATTCAGGGCGATGGCGATGGGACTGATGCGTTTGATCCGTCTGTTGAATGGGATGGTTATGCTCAGGATAATATTGCGGATCTTGGATCTCATACTTTTTCTCCGCCAACGGGTGTACGGCCGGTTGTTCTTACAGTAACAGATGTAAATGGTAATGCTTCAACCTGTAGTGCATTGGTAACCATTCAGGATAATACTCCTCCTGATATTACATGTCCATCTGCACCTGCAACAATCTGCAGCTCCGGACCCTATACACACACAAATAATTCATGGGACGCAACAGCTACAGATGCTTGTGGTGTTGCAAGCATTACATATACACTTTCCAACGCCACAACAGGAACAGGTGCAACCCTTAATGGCGTTGCTTTTAATGTTGGAACAACATTGGTAACCTGGAGGGCAACAGATGTGAACGGGAATTGGAGTGAATGTAGTTATAGTGTTGTTATAAATCCAAACCACACCATTACGCTTACTTCTGCTGTCAGCACAGAAAATCAGGAAGTCTGTATAAATGTTTCGATCGAACCCATTACTTATGAAATTAGCGGCGGTGCAACCGGTGTTACTTTGGGTGGAACGCTGCCCGCTGGCGTTACAGGCAATCTTGTTGGAAACATCTATACCATAAGCGGAATTCCAACAGCTTCGGGTGTGTTTAACTATACCCTGACAACCACCGGAAATGGCTGTGTTGTTGCCAATGAATCAGGCACTATAACAGTAAACCCAGCACTCCCCGTCTCCGTCACCATTTCCGCTTCTCCCTCGGGCAATATTTGCGGAAGTACTCCGGTGACTTTTACTGCTCTTCCTGTAAATGAAGGAACCACCCCAACCTATCAATGGTACTTGAATGCCAATCCTGTTGGAGGCAATAGCGATACTTACACTCTTAATACACCTGCCAACAACGATGCGGTATATGTAATACTTACTTCGGATGAACCTTGTGCGACTGGCAATCCGGCAACTTCTAATACGATTACATTAACTTTAGGCATCGTTGAGGTCACTGGCACTTTACCGATTCCAACTATTGCCTGCTACCCCAACCTGGGAGAAGCGTTTGCAGCCGTTAATGATGGAACCCATCAAGGTGATGTTATTGTAAGCATTCAGGCCAACACCACCGAGCCTGCCACTGCCATCCTGAATGCCAGCGGAGGCGCAGCATCCTACACTTCGGTGGTGGTTTCTCCGGCAGCGCCTGGTATTTCGGTGACCGGCAACCTGAATGCGCCGCTGATTCAATTGAACGGCGCCGACAATGTTATTTTCGACGGCCGGATGGATGCTGTAGGTGCGCCATACAGCCTTACCCTTAACAATACAAATGCCGGCAATGCGGCCACAACTATTGAGTTTGCTGCCGGAGCGGCAAATAATCTGATTCAATTCTGCAATATTACCGGTTTCAATGCCATTTATTCACAAGGCACTGCCGGTAATCCAAATACGGAAAACCTGATAACTGACAACCGGATTTACGACTTTTTAAACCCGGGTCTTGCTTCAAACGGTATTCACCTGGCTGCCTTTAACGAGTACTGGACCATTCAGTTTAATGAACTATACCAGACAACGCCGCTGGTTGCATCCGCCAATGTGGAATATGCCGCCATCCGCGTCGATGCCGGCACCGGTAACGGATTCCTGGTTGAAAACAATACCATCGGGAGTAATGGTGCAAGCGGGACCTGGACAAAAACCGGCAGCAATAATGTGTTTTATGGAATTTATATCAGCGCGGGCACCGGCAACTCCATTGCAGGAAACAACATTCGCGACTTCAACTGGACAAACACGCAAAATGCCAACTGGACGGGTATTCATGTGGCGCAGGGAGCGGTTAATATTACCGGGAACATAGTTGGGGCAGGCTCGGGTGCAGGAAATATTCAGGTGACCCTGGGTTTAACGACTGCCGCTTCAAACGGTATTTTTGGCATCAGCCATGCTTCAGGTTCTGCTTCAACAATTTCCGGTAATGTAATCGGAGCCGTCACTGCCGGCAATTCCGCCGCAAACGCTTCGAATATTTATGGCATTGCGAAACTGGGAGTGCCTGCGCCACTCACCATCGAAAATAACCAGATCAGCGGGTTGCAGGCTGCTTCAGCATCAACCGGAAACAATCAGGTGGTTTACGGGATTGCGTATGAAGTTGCAGGTGGTATCGCGGTCATCAGCGGAAATACCATTCAGGGGCTCAGCAATCTGACCACCGGCGCCGGAGGACAGGTGCATGGTATTCATACCAACGTTGCAGCGCTTACTGTAACCAGCAATATAATATTCAATCTGAGCAATTCGGCTGCGAATGAAACGGGTGAGAGTAACGCTGCTGTTACGGGCATTGTAGGCCGTTTTACCGGTAACGGCACAATCGCCGGAAATACCATTTACAATCTTCAGAGTACCTATGCCGCCAGGGGCCGGGCCATAGGTATTTATTATAACGGGACGCTGAACCTTACTAACCATGTTTCGGAAAACTTTATTCACAGCCTTTCAGTAGCTACTGTTGTTCCTGGCCCGCCTTTTGGTGAAATATACGGTATTCGTACCAATTTCGGACAAGCGACTGTTTACAACAACATTGTATCACTTGGAGTGGGCATGTCATCGAATGCCTACATCTATGGAATTTATGAGAACGGATATGCAGGCAATAACTATAATTATTACCATAATACGATTTACATCGGCGGCACTTCAACGCAGAACGAAAACAACTCCTATGCATTTTTCAGCGGTAATAATGAAAACCAGAAAGATATAAGGAATAATATTTTTCATAATGCACGCACCTCTTCGGCTGGTGTTACTGCATTTCACTATGCTGCACATTATCAAACAAATGCAAATGGATTAACTTCTGATTACAACGTTTACTATTTTCCATCCGGGCGTTTTGTCAGAATGGGTCCACCTACCCCACATATTTTCTACGCGACCCTGGCTGACTGGCAGACAGCCTATCCCGCGCAGGATGTTCACAGCGTAGTGGCCAATTCCAATTTTGCCAATCCGGGCGGTACTGCCGCTGCGGATTATGTGCCGGGCAACCCCTATAACGGGGTTGACAATACAGGTATTACGACGGATTATACCGGAACCCTCCGTGATTGCGCCTTTACCCGCGGGGCCTTTGAAGCGGCGGCGGGCGCGGTAACTGCTGTGTTTGATCCGGAAACCTCCACCCGCTGTCAGGGTGCAGGAACTGTCATTTACTCTGATTCTGCTCTTGTTCTTAATGATGTTTCTGTTTTTTATAGCATTGAGAGCACACCGGCAGGAGCAATACTGGTTGATGCAGCTACCGGAGAAGTTTCTTATCCTGCCGGATGGTCAGGCACAGTCACCATTACCTTAACAGCGACAGGTTGCAACGGGCCTCCGGTTACTGCCACGCATGTGGCCACTACTGCGGGTAATGTGGAAGCGCCGGTGTTTGATCCTGCTTTTTCAGAGCGGTGTCAGGGTGCTGAAACTATAATTTATACAGCTACAGCAGTCAACGCTTCCGGGATTAGTTATGAAATTGACGCTACAAGTCAGGCTGGTGGGGTAAGTATCGTATCAAATACCGGAGCTGTTACATACCCGGACACATGGAACGGGATAACAGTCATTACAGCCACAGCCGAGGGTTGTGGTGGTCCTCTTACTGCAACGCATACAGTAACAACCAATCCTCCTGTCGGGATCCCTGTTTTTGATCCGGGCCTTCTCGACAGCCGCTGCCAGGGTGAAGAAGATGTTCAGTATACCGCTACCGCTGCCAATACAACCGGTATTACCTACAGTATTGATGCAGCTAGTACTGCCGGCGGGGTAAGTATTGATGCAAACACCGGGCTGGTATCTTATCCGGCCACCTGGATCGGAATCACCACCATCACTGCCTCGGCAGCAGGCTGCAACGGTCCCGCGGTGGAAACCTTTGTAGTAGAGACAACGACTGCATTGACGCCTTCGGTAAGCATTGAGATTGATCCCCCGGGGGGTACCTGCGCCGGAGGGGAATTGACTTTTACCGCAATTCCGGTACATGGTGGTCCCAGTCCATCCTATCAGTGGAGGTTGAATGGCGTTGATGTGCCGGGTGCGACTTCCGAAGTTTACGGGCCGGTAATTCTGAATGATGGAGATGTAGTCAGGGTGACCATGATCTCGAGTGATCCTTGTGCTTTACCGGATCCGGTTTTTAGTGTTGTGACCGTCAGTTTTGGGATTGTTGAAGTATTTTCAGCGGCCAATCCTTCGCCCACCTGCTACAACACCCTGGGCGAAGCCTTCACTTCCATTAACAACGGTGATTACGTGGGGCAGATTTCTGTAAGGATCCTGGCTTCTACCACTGAGCCCGTTTCAGCTGTGCTGAATGCCAGTGGTGGTTTGTCATCCTATACCTCAGTACGGGTATTCCCGCAGTCGGAAGGGATTTCTGTAACCGGAGATATTGATGGTCCGCTGGTGCACTTGAATGGTGCGGATGGGGTGATTCTGCATGGCTCTCCAGGCGGTGCAGGAGCGGACACAAGCCTTTTCTATATAAATACCCGTGTGGGGCCTAATGCCACCACCATCCAACTGGATAACGGCGCCACCAGCAATACCATTACCTATTGCAACCTGCGTGGTTCCGGAACCGGCGCTGACCGGGGGACGGTATATATCGGGGGGGGCGGTGCGAATACCAATAATAGCATCCTCCGAAACGCATTCACCGGAAACGGGGATAACCGGCCGGCAAATTCAGTTTATTCATTTAACGGAACGGGAAGTAACACCGTTTTTGTTGAATTCAATGAGTTCTATAATTTCTTCAGCTTAAACAATAATTCCAACGGGGTTTATTTGCATACTGGAACAGGAACCAGCCGGATTAATGATAACCGGTTTTATGAGACCAGCAGTTTTTCTCCTACAGCAGATGCGGAGTATGCAGTAATCCGGTTTATATCCATCGGGACCGGCAACCAGATACACCGGAATACCATCGGCGGCAATGCAAACGATATAACATACGCTTCACACTGGCTTAAGACTGCTTCTTCTAACAATTTATTTTATGGGATATATGTCGGAGGACCTTCTGCCGGCAACTTTTTAAGCGGAAATATACATAGAAACCAGATATCTTTATTTGACTGGCATAACAGCGGAAATGCCGGCTTTACGGCAATTCACCTGGAGCAATGGTCAAGTTTCCATATAGGAGGAACAACAGCCGCAGATGGGAATACCATCGGATCTGCTACCGGCACTGATAATATTATACTTACTCAGGGTGAAACATCAGTTTCGGAACTACTTCATCTTCCTCAGAATTCAAGTCGTTTAGGGTTTATCGGTATTGCCTACCAGACATATCTTGTCACAAATATCCGGTTCAATACCATTGGGGCGATTTCAACAAATACTTCCACACCGGATATCGGTTGTCATTTATTTGGCATTGCGAAACTACGGCATGGAACCCATATTCCTTTGCCTGTAAATAATAATACAATCACTAACCTGAACGCGAATTCTTTATCTACAGGGGCCACACAATGGGTTTACGGGATATTTTATGATGTGGCTGATCAATCAGGAGATCCGTGGGAAAGCGGGTATGTCAGGATTCATAACAACACTGTAGCGCAATTAACCAATAATGGAACTAATGCTGCAACTCTTAACCAAAGCAGCCGGGTACAAGGGATTCATGCTTCAACATTCTTTTTAAATATCTATGAGAATACCATTCGTGATCTTGTCGGTCACAATGGAAGCACGGAAGTTGAGAAGTTTGTTTCAGTTGGCGGAATCATCGCGGAAAGTATTTTTAACGAATTTACCTATAATGGTGAAAGGGGTTATGTAGAGGTAAATACAATTTTTAATCTGAGCAATGTTTCAGGCGCTCGATGCCGGGTGACAGGTCTATATTACAAAGGTCCTACATCCAATGAAATCGGAAGTGACTATAATACCATTACAAGAAATTTTATACATAGTCTATCGGTCAGCAATACCAGTGCAGTAAGCCAGATCTTTGGTATTTTTTCGAGAGGGCAGGTGGCCTATTCCAACAATATTATCAGTTTAGGTTTTAATGTTCCGGTGAACGCGAGTACTGAGATATGTGGAATACGTGAAGTGGGAAGAGCTGGAAATAATACCAACATCTATTTCAATACTGTTTCAATAGGAGGAAATTCGAGTGTGGGAAGTTCAAATGCCAATTCTTATGCCTTTTATAGCGAAAACAGTTTTAATTTGAAAAGAATATTGAATAACCTTTTTCATAATGTTCGTACCGGACCGGCTGCAAACACGCATGCAGCTATCCGGTTGTTTAGCAATAGCGGTGTTACCATAGATTATAACAATTACTGGTCTCAAAGCGGTGTTGTCGGAAGGATGGATGCGGCCAATATACCCCTGATCGGTGACTGGCGTGCCGCGACCGGACAGGATGTTCATAGTGTAAATATCTCTACTGATTTTACCGTTCCGTTCGGCGAAGATCCTTATGACTATATACCGCTTAATCCTCAGGCGGGTGTCAGTATTCCGGAAATAACATGGGATTTCAGTCTTGCCGATCGTGATTGCAACAATACCATGGGCGCCTGGGAAACGGATATGATAACGCTGACGGCTTCAGACGGCATCCCGAGCGGTTCTTACCGCACCCTGGCCGATGCCTTCGACAAGATCAACGATGGGACACATCAGGGGGATATTGACATTAAGATCAACTGCAATACGTTCGAGGTCAGAAGAGCAATCCTCTATCAAAGCGGGTATAATTCAACCTCACTTTATAACCGGGTCAGGATTTATCCTGCCCAGCCCGATATCAGGGTGTCGGGTGAAATGGATGAAGCATTGATTGTTCTGGACGGAGCCGACAATGTGACTATTAGTGGAAGGATCAACTATACAGGCGCTGACAGAAATTTAACGCTGGATAATTATCTGCCTGCCCCTGCCTACAGGCCTTATGCAATGACTGTTCAATTACTCAATGGTACTACCAATGACTCAATCGCGGGTTGTATCATCAGGGGTGGCTCCATAAGTAATGGTGTGATTGATATCAGAGGTGGGGGAAACAACCATAATAATGTATTTATCAACAACTTATTCACGAACACAGGTATTGTCGGGAATGAAACCCGTGCCGCGGCATTTTTCATGTCAACAGGGAGTGGGGGAACCAATACAGGAATTATCGCGAATAATGAATTCCGCAATGTGCTGCGTTTATCCCGCAATCCTGAAACTACGGCCAGGGTGGATGCAATATTATTAAATTCCGGCAATTCCGATTGGACGATTTCTGGAAATAGTTTTTATGAAACCGGAACATACGCTACCACAAACAGTGTCGAGCTATCTTGCATAAGGATAGGTGCAAGTGGAAACAATTTTATTATTGAGAATAATTTTATCGGTGGTAACGCACCCGGCGCTCTCGGCTTCTGGAATAAGACAGGTTTTAACAATAACTTCACCGCTATTCATCTTGCTACAGGCACCGGAGCCGGCAATGTTGTCAGGGGCAATGTTATCCGCGGCTTTAACTGGACAAATTCAGGAGGTACTACCGGGGCCAACTGGACGGGAATTCATATCCAGGATGGCTCGGCCGTTGTAGGCGGTACAGATGCTGCTGACGGAAACCTGATCGGCAGCGCAGATCCTGCAGAAACCTCCATTACGGTGACCAATGGCGCAACAGGAGGCACATTCTATGGTATAAATAATTTTACCAATTCACAAATCTTCCCCGCCTGGCGCCTGATTCAGCATAACACAATTGGAGGAATCAGAACCAATACCACCAACAATTCTGCTTTCAGCATCAATGCCATCGCCAACACAAATACGCTTGCTTTCCGTCCTGTAATTGTCCGTAACAGCACCATCACTAACCTGCACGCGCTCTCTTCTACTGCCGATATCCAGGAGGTGGTGGGAATCCGCTATAATGTCAGCAATGATTATATCACCGTTGAGGATAATCTGATCGACAACCTTCAAAACGGATCTAATCCTGCAGGTGGTCAGGGCATTACCAGCGGCATCTGGATCAGGCAGTCTGCCCGGGCAATAGTCAGCAATAATACGGTCAGCAATCTTACTTCAGCCATGGGAAACAGCCAGTCGGACCATGCCGCCGCTGTTACCGGCATTGTCGCTTTTGGGTATGAAAATCTTAATGTTACAGGAAACACCGTGAATAACCTGCACAGTACCTTTACCACCGGGGGGCTTCAGGTTACCGGAATCGTCGCTTTTGCCTCAGGAGCAAACCCGGCAGCGGTAAACAGGAATTTTGTTCATAGTTTCTCACTCGCCTCGCAGAACACAGGTGCACACATGAACGGCATCCGTATCGTAAGGGGGCTCAATCTTACTGTATTCAACAATATTGTTCACCTGACCACTGAAAGTACGCTGGCAAGAACCATTTACGGCATTTATGACCATGGCGCGCAAACGGGTGATGCTACACGGATCTACTATAATACAGTGATGATTGGCGGGATAGCCCCTGCTGCAAACCAGAACAACTCTTATGGCTTGTGGAGCAGTTCGGGGGCCAATAACAAGGATTATCAGAACAATGTTTTCAGCAACTTCAGAAGCAATGCAAATGCGGGCGCCACAGGCCGGCATTATGCTGTATTCTTTACCGATACACCGGTTGCAGGATTTATTTCCGATTACAATAATCTTTATGCTCCAGGAACCGGTGGTATTACCGGACGGATGCCTTCCGGCGAATATCCGACCCTGAATAGCTGGCAAACCGCCACCACTCAGGATGCCCACTCCCTCAGCGTAGACCCTGTATTTGCCCTGCCCGGCGGGTCAGACCCGGCAGATTACTTCCCCTCTGCCGCCATGCCCGGACTGACCGGATTGGGAGGTATTACCGATGATTTTGGCACAGACGCCGTGCGTACCGACCCCGTTACCATGGGCGCCTGGGAGAATGACTGCAACGGACTCGTGAACGATGAGCCGGATGCTTTTACGGAATGCGAAAATGCTACGGTAACATTTACAATCGGGGTTAGCAATGTAACTACCCCCGTTTACCAGTGGCAGGTGAGTTTTAACGGAGGCCTTACCTGGACGGACCTGACGGAAACGCCCCCTTATTCCGGGACAAACTCACCAGTGCTGACAATCACAGACATTACGATTACCATGGACGGTAGCCTTTATCGGTGCAGGGTCACTGACGCTGACAACGGTTGTGTGGTGATTTCGGCCGGAGCGCTGCTAAATGTCAACCCCAGACCAACCACCGGCGCCATCTGGCACCAGTAAACGGAAACACAAACATTAAAACAATACATAAAAAATGAACAAGATGAAAACAACATACACCCCCCTGAAATGGCCGCTCAACGGCTGGTTCAGCTATTATTCCCCCGTTTTTCAAAACGATAAACCCAAACCAAAACCGAATGCCAAACAAAACCAATAAACAAACCAAAACAAACAAACCATGAAAACAAAAACACATTTAGCAAGATGGCTGGCAGTGATGCTGCTGCTGTTAATCACCGGGGCTGGCACGATGGCGCAGACTACTGATGATAATCCTGATTTCGCATGTGTCAACACTACACAAGGTTATTGGGTTGACTTAGCTGATGGCCCCAATGGAACTCCTGGTTCAACTTATGACTGGGCAATTACTTCAGGTCCAGCTGGAGGATGGTCATTTGTCTCCGGGCAAACCACGAATCATTTAGAAATTAATTGGTTACTGGATGGAACATATATTCTGGAAGTAGTCGAGACTGCCAATGGGTGTCCAGGAGACCCAGTAACCCTGACGATTATTGTTGAACCTAATAACACCATTGCTCTGAGTTCAGCTGCCGGAACAGATGCACAAACAGTCTGTATCAATACTCCAATTATTGATATTACCTACGCCACAACTGGTGCAACTGGCGCGACTATCACCGGACTGCCAACAGGTGTAACCGGAATATGGTCAGGTGATGTTGTAACAATTACTGGTACACCTTCTGAAAGTGGTCTATTCACATATACAATTACTCTAACCGGTGGTTGCGGTACAGTGTCTACAACTGGCACGATTACGGTTACTCAGGAAAATACCATAGCTCTGAGTTCAGCTGCCGGAACAGATGCACAAACAGTCTGTATCAATACTCCGATTATTGATATTACCTACGCTACAACTGGTGCAACTGGCGCGACTATCACCGGACTGCCAACAGGTGTAACCGGATCATGGTCAGGTGATGTTGTAACAATTACTGGCACACCTTCTGAAAGTGGTCTGTTTGCATACACAATCACACTAACCGGAGGTTGCGGCACAGTAGATGCAACTGGTACAATAACTGTGACTCCTGATAACACAATAGCTCTGAGTTCAGCTGCCGGAACAGATGCACAAACAGTCTGTATCAACACTCCGATTATTGATATTACCTATGCCACAACTGGTGCAACTGGCGCGACTATCACCGGGCTGCCAACAGGTGTAACCGGATCATGGTCAGGTGATGTTGTAAC
>NZ_DF968183.1:1377242-1382011 GCF_001192835.1 Lentimicrobium saccharophilum | reverse complement strand
ACTCTAACCGGTGGTTGCGGTACAGTGTCTACAACTGGCACGATTACGGTTACTCAGGAAAATACCATAGCTCTGAGTTCAGCTGCCGGAACAGATGCACAAACAGTCTGTATCAACACTCCGATTATTGATATTACCTATGCCACAACTGGTGCAACTGGCGCAACTATCACCGGACTGCCAACAGGTGTAACCGGATTATGGTCAGGTGACGTTGTAACAATTACTGGTACACCTTCTGAAAGTGGTCTGTTTACATACACAATCACACTAACCGGAGGTTGCGGCACAGTGTCTACAACTGGCACGATTACGGTTACTCAGGAAAATACCATAGCTCTGAGTTCAGCTGCCGGAACAGATGCACAAACAGTCTGTATCAACACTCCGATTATTGATATTACCTATGCCACAACTGGTGCAACTGGCGCGACTATCACCGGGCTGCCAACAGGTGTAACCGGATCATGGTCAGGTGATGTTGTAACTATTACTGGTACACCATCTGAAAGTGGTCTATTCACATATACAATCACTCTAACCGGTGGTTGCGGTACAGTGTCTACAACTGGCACGATTACGGTTACTCAGGAAAATACCATAGCTCTGAGTTCAGCTGCCGGAACAGATGCACAAACAGTCTGTATCAACACTCCGATTATTGATATTACCTATGCCACAACTGGTGCAACTGGCGCAACTATCACCGGACTGCCAACAGGTGTAACCGGATCATGGTCAGGTGACGTTGTAACAATTACTGGTACACCATCTGAAAGTGGTCTGTTTACATACACAATCACACTAACCGGAGGTTGCGGCACAGTTTCAACAACAGGTACTATTAACGTAAATCCCCTTCCAACAACCTCACCCATCTGGCACAACTAACCATTATACCTATGCACCCACTCGCACGCTCCAAAATCAACGCGGCCTTACGATGGCCCACGGCTTACCCCCCGGGTAAGCCGGAAGGAAGGGTGTGCCCTGTGGCTGGCATAGGAGGCTGGTTGGCGGCTATCGACGCTACGGACGGAACAAAAACGGAAAGGGTGATCAGGCAGCCTGTTTCGGGTGGGGAGGGATGGCCTTGCAGGCTGAACTCCCCGGCAACCCCTTCGGCTCAATGTTCCGGCAAGGTGAACACCACCGCCGCAGATGCTGTTTTATCATGGCCGGGAGTGATCCGGGCCGGGAATGTGAGAATTTGTGAACAATTTGATAATAAACGTTTTACGCGTATTCTGAGAAGAGTTATGGTTGTGCCTGTCAAAATAAAAGCATGCACACCTGTGTCCGGATGAATCCGGAACCGCGTGAAAGTATTAACTTTAATGAATGAACCGTATGTTTAAGGTACTCAAACATATATTGCTGATTGTCACGGTGTTGGCCGGAGCGTTCCATGCTTCCGGACAGATTGCCATGCCCGATCAGGTATGTGTGGGGGCCACTAAAAACTACTGGGTGGACGAGACCCCGGGCTCAACTTACAACTGGGCCATCGACGGGAATGTACAGCCTGTCACTGGTCACCTGCTGACGGTGACCTGGGATACACCCGGTAATTACACCATTACGGTTCAGGAGACCTCGGCCGACGGCTGCCTGGGCGAAGTGCGGACCGGGGAGGTGATCGTTTCGGATAACCTTCCGGTCAGCGTGCAGCTGAGTGTCAGTCAGAATCCGGTGTGCATAGGCAATGATGTCATCTTTACGGCCACGCCGGTCAACGGCGGAACCAACCCCGTGTTTTCATGGTTTGTTAACGGGGTTCAGGTGCTGGTCGGAAGTCAGGATACCTATACCTATGCACCCGGCAACGGCGACGAAGTATTTGTGGAACTGCTGTCAGACGAAGCCTGTGCCACGGGCAATCCTGCAATTTCAGAGACTATGCTGATGCAGGTCGATCCCTTGCTGCCGGTTACCGTTTCCATTGATGCCCTGCCTTCTTTTATCTGTGAAGGCACAGAAATTACCCTTACAGCTTCGCCGGTCAACGGCGGAACCAACCCCGTATTTTCATGGTTTGTTGACGCGGGTTCGGGTTTCGTCGGGGTGCAGACGGGTCCGGATAATTTCTACACTTTCACGCCGGCGGGCGGAGAGCAGGTCTATGTTGAGCTTTTATCGGATGTTAACTGCGGCAGCGGGAACCCGGCGGCTTCTGAAGTGATTCAGGTCACCGTTTCCCCGCTGTTGCAGGCATCTGTGAGTATTGTAGTTGACAATGATGATATTTGCGCCGGAACCGAAGCCAGCTTTACCGCAACCCCGGTCAATGGCGGAACAAACCCGGTGTTTGCCTGGTACGTAAATACCGTGCCTGTGCCCGGAGAAACATCTGCCACTTATAGTTATACGCCTGCAAACGGAGATGTTGTGGAAGCAACGCTGGTTTCAGATGAGCCCTGCGTTTCTCCGGGTCCTGTGACTTCAAACGTCATCAATATGACAGTCAATCAACTGGCATTGGTATCGGTTGGTATATCTGCGGATGCAAATCCGGTTTGTCAGGGGGGTGAAGTAACCTTTACCGCCACTTATTCAAATGGAGGCCCGAATCCGGAGTTTGTCTGGTTTGTGAATGGAATTATGGCAGGACTGAATCAGGATACCTATACCTATGTCCCTGCGAATGGTGATGAAGTTCAGGTAGTGTTGCTTTCGGACGATGAATGTGTAACGGGCAATCCTGCCACATCCAACCTGATCACCATGGAGGTAAGCGATCAGCTTGAAGTTGCCGTCGCTATTACTGCCGGTACTGTGAACTTATGTGCAGGCGAAACGGTCATTATTGCGGCTACCCCTGACAATGGTGGCACCGCGCCGGTGTATGCATGGTATGTAAATACGGTTTTGGATGCCGGCCAGACCGGAGATACCTATATCTACGTTCCATCCGATGGAGACGTGGTTTATGCCGAACTTACCAGCAGCGAAACCTGTACCACGAATAATCCGGCCGCTTCCAATGCCCTTACCTTTACGGTGAATGAAATTCCGACCCTGTCCGCCACCGGCATAGATCCGCTGAACTGCGGGGAGGAGGGAAGCATTGAGTTTACCTTTACCAATGTTCCCGATGGAACCTATGATATTGTATACACCACTGGCACCTTTACCGGAGTGAATGTGGTTGCGGGCACTGCGGTGGTCACCGCTCCCGCGGGAATTTACGAAGACCTGAGCATTACGGTGGGCCTCTGCGCTTCCGCCGAAGATGTGGATATCACCCTGACCGCCCCGGATGCACCCACCCTGGCTGCTATCGGCATTGATCCGCTGAACTGCGGAGAAGACGGAAGCATTGAATTTACCTTCACCAATGTTCCGGACGGCACTTATGATATTGTTTACGCTACCGGCACCTTTACCGGGGTAACCATTACCGGAAATTCCGCCACAGTGACTGCCCCGGCAGGATTGTACGAAGACCTGACAATAACGGTGGGCCTCTGCGCTTCCGCCGAAGATGTGGACATCACCCTGACCGCCCCGGATGCACCCACCCTGTCCGCTATCGGCACCGATCCGCTGAACTGCGGCGAAGACGGAAGCATTGAATTTGCCTTCACCAATGTTCCTGATGGCACGTATGATATTGTTTACGCTTCCGGTACCTTTACAGGAGTAAATGTGGCTGCGGGCGCCGCGGTGGTTACTGCTCCCGCGGGAATTTATGAAGACCTGAGCATTACGGTAGGTCTCTGTACATCAACTGAAGATGTGGACATCACCCTGACCGCCCCGGATGCGCCCACCCTGGCCGCTGTGGGCATTGATCCGCTTAACTGCGGAGAAGACGGAAGCATTGAATTTACCTTCACCAATGTTCCGGACGGAACCTATGATATTGTATACGCTACCGGAACATTTACCGGGGTGACTGTGGCTGCGGGCACTGCGGTGGTCACCGCTCCCGCGGGAATTTATGATGACCTGAGCATTACGGTGGGTCTCTGCACTTCCGTGGATGATGTGGATGTAACCATTACAGCTCCTGTTGGCGCTACCATCACTGATGTGGCCTTTACTGACGCCAACTGCGGCAACAACGACGGAACCATTACCATCACGGCCACCGGCGGCACCGCTCCCCTGGAGTACAGCATCGACGGCGGATTGAGCTGGTCTGCATTGAATGTCTTTACCGGCCTGACTCCGGGCACCTACAACATTGTGGTGCGCGATGCCGCCCTTTGCGAGACCTTCTGGCCGGATGAAGTGATCATCAACAATACCGGCGGTGCGGAGATCACGGATGTCATTTCCACCGACGCCAACTGCGGCAGCAACGACGGAACCATCACCATTACAGCCACCGGCGGCACGACTCCCCTGGAATACAGCATCGACGGCGGCTTGAGCTGGTCGGCAGTGAATGTCTTTACCGGACTGCTTCCGGGCACCTACAGCATTGTGGTGCGCGATGCCGCCCTTTGCGCGACCCTCTGGCCGGATGAGGTGATCATCAACAATACCGGCGGCGCGGAGATCACGGAAGTGATTGCCACCAACGCCAACTGCGGCAACAACGACGGAACCATCACCATTACAGCCACCGGCGGCACGGCTCCCCTGGAATACAGCATCGACGGCGGTTTGAGCTGGTCTTCAGTGAATGTCTTTACCGGACTGCTTCCGGGTACCTACAGTATTGTGGTGCGCGATGCCGCCCTTTGCGCGACGATATGGCCGGATGAGGTGATTATCAACAATACCGGCGGGGCCGAGATCACGGATGTAGTCGCCACCGA
>NZ_DF968182.1:3113597-3114282 GCF_001192835.1 Lentimicrobium saccharophilum | reverse complement strand
TCCAGAGCAGGCTGGTATAATCGGTAGCGGTGGCGGTGCTCAGGGTGTAGGTCGAGCTTTCACAGATGGTGGCATCATCGCCGGCGCTGACAATGGCCTGCGGGTTGATCGTCAGGGTCATCTGGTCGATGTCTCCGGCACATGGAGCGGCTGAAGTTACCGTCATTGTCAGGATTACTGATCCGTCGTCGATGTCATTCTGACTTGGTGTGTAAACCGGATTTTGTACCGAAGTCGAACTGAATGAGCCGGTTCCGCTGGTACTCCAGAGGATGGTAGCGGCATTCGTGGCAACAGCGGTACTCAGAGTATAGGTTGATCCTTCGCAGATGGTTGCATCGGTTCCTGCATCGGCCGTGGCCTGCAGGCTGATCGTCAATACCATATCATCGCTGGCCTCAACACACGGGGCAGCAGACTGGGCGGTCAGCGTCAGGGTGACGCTTCCGGCGGCAATGTCCGCTGCACTCGGGGTGTAGGTCGCAGCAAGGATGGTAGCATCGTCGAACGTGCCTGTGCCGCTTGATGTCCAGAGCAGACTGGTATAATCAGTTGCCGTGGCACTTGTCAGGGTGTATGTCGAACTTTCACAGATCGTGGCATCATCGCCGGCACTCACTATAGCCTGCGGGTTGATCGTCAGGGTCATCTGGTCGATGTCTCCGGCACATGGAGCGGCTGAAGT
>NZ_DF968182.1:3109065-3111143 GCF_001192835.1 Lentimicrobium saccharophilum | reverse complement strand
GCATCGGCCGTGGCCTGCAGGCTGATCGTCAGTACCATATCATCGCTGGCCTCAACACATGGGGCAGCAGACTGGGCAGTCAGCGTCAGGGTAACGCTTCCGGCGGCAATGTCTGCAGCACTCGGGGTGTAGATCGCAGCAAGGATGGTAGCATCATCGAACGTACCTGTTCCGCTTGATGTCCAGAGCAGGCTGATGAAATCGGTAGCAGTCGCAGTAGTCAGGGTATAAGTCGAGCTTTCACAGATCGTGGCATCATCGCCGGCACTCACTATGGCCTGCGGGTTGATCGTCAGGGTCATCTGATCGATGTCTCCGGCACACGGGGCAGCTGATGTGACCGTCATGGTCAGGATTACTGAACCATTAAGGATATCGGCGGCACTCGGTGTGTACGTAGCATTCACCAGGTTCACATTGTCGAACGAACCCGTACCATTGCTGCTCCAGGTTACCAGGGTAGCATTGGTAGCTGAGGCTGTTGATAATGTGTATGAAGAGCCTTCGCAGATGGTAGCGTCAACTCCGGCATCGGCCGTGGCCTGCAGGCTGATCGTCAGTACCATATCATCGCTGGCCTCAACACATGGGGCAGCAGACTGGGCAGTCAGCGTCAGGGTAACGCTTCCGGCGGCAATGTCTGCAGCACTCGGGGTGTAGATCGCAGCAAGGATGGTAGCATCATCGAACGTACCTGTTCCGCTTGATGTCCAGAGCAGGCTGATGAAATCGGTAGCAGTCGCAGTAGTCAGGGTATAAGTCGAGCTTTCGCAGATCGTGGCATCATCGCCGGCACTCACTATAGCCTGCGGGTTGATCGTCAGGGTCATCTGGTCAGCATCGCCTACGCAAGGTGAAGCTGAAGTTACCGTCATGGTCAGGATGACTGAACCATTGAGGATATCTGCTGCACTCGGGGTGTAAGTGGCGTTGACAAGGTTTACATTGTCGAACGAACCCGTACCATTGCTGCTCCAGGTGACCAGGGTAGCATTGGTAGCTGAAGCTGTTGATAATGTGTATGAAGAGCCTTCGCAGATGGTAGCGTCAACTCCGGCATCGGCCGTGGCCTGCAGACTGATCGTCAGTACCATGGCATCGCTGGCCTCAACACACGGGGCGGCAGACTGGGCGGTCAGCGTCAGGGTGACGCTTCCGGCGGCAATGTCTGCAGCACTTGGGGTGTAGGTGGCAGCCAGGATCGTTGCATCGTCGAACGTACCCGTACCGCTTGATGTCCAGAGCAGGCTGGTGTAATCGGTAGCGGTCGCAGTAGTCAGGGTGTAGGTCGAGCTTTCACAGATGGTGGCATCATCACCGGCACTCACTATAGCCTGCGGGTTGATTGTCAGGGTCATCTGATCAACATCGCCCACGCAAGGTGAAGCTGATGTGACCGTCATGGTCAGGATGACTGATCCATTGAGGATATCGGCGGCACTTGGGGTATAAGTAGCATTAACCAGGTTCACATTGTCGAACGAGCCGGTGCCATTGCTGCTCCAGGTAACCAGGGTAGCATTGGTGGCTGAAGCTGTTGATAATGTATAAGCTGAGCCTTCGCAGATGGTAGCGTCAACTCCGGCATCGGCCGTGGCCTGCAGACTGATCGTCAGTACCATATCATCGCTTGCCTCAACACATGGAGCAGCAGACTGGGCGGTCAGCGTCAGGGTGACGCTTCCGGCGGCAATGTCTGCAGCACTCGGGGTGTAAGTGGCAGCAAGGAGGGTGGCATCGTCGAAGGTGCCGGTGCCATTGCTGGTCCAGAGTAAGCTGGTGTAATCGGTAGCGGTGGCTGTGGTCAGGGTGTAGGTTGAACTTTCACAGATCGTGGCATCATCGCCGGCACTCACTATGGCCTGCGGGTTGATCGTCAGGGTCATCTGATCGATGTCTCCGGCACATGGGGCAGCGGAAGTGACCGTCATGGTCAGGATGACTGAACCATTGATGATATCGGCGGCACTCGGTGTGTACGTAGCATTCACCAGGTTCACATTGTCGAACGAGCCGGTGCCATTGCTGCTCCAGGTAACCAGGGTAGCATTGGTGGCTGAAGCTGTTGATAATGTATA
>NZ_DF968182.1:3101583-3108725 GCF_001192835.1 Lentimicrobium saccharophilum | reverse complement strand
GCGTCAACTCCGGCATCGGCCGTGGCCTGCAGACTGATCGTCAGTACCATATCATCGCTTGCCTCAACACATGGAGCAGCAGACTGGGCGGTCAGCGTCAGGGTGACGCTTCCGGCGGCAATGTCTGCAGCACTCGGGGTGTAAGTGGCAGCAAGGAGGGTGGCATCGTCGAAGGTGCCGGTGCCATTGCTGGTCCAGAGTAAGCTGGTGTAATCGGTAGCGGTGGCTGTGGTCAGGGTGTAGGTTGAACTTTCACAGATCGTGGCATCATCGCCGGCACTCACTATGGCCTGCGGGTTGATCGTCAGGGTCATCTGATCGATGTCTCCGGCACATGGGGCAGCGGAAGTGACCGTCATGGTCAGGATGACTGAACCATTGATGATATCGGCGGCACTCGGTGTGTACGTAGCATTCACCAGGTTCACATTGTCGAACGAGCCGGTGCCATTGCTGCTCCAGGTAACCAGGGTAGCATTGGTGGCTGAAGCTGTTGATAATGTATAGGCTGAACCTTCGCAGATCGTGGCGTCAACTCCGGCATCGGCCGTGGCCTGCAGGCTGATCGTCAATACCATATCATCGCTGGCCTCAACACACGGGGCAGCAGACTGGGCGGTCAGCGTCAGGGTAACGCTTCCGGCAGCTATGTCCGCAGCACTCGGGGTGTAGGTCGCAGCAAGGATGGTGGCATCGTCGAACGTGCCTGTGCCGCTTGATGTCCAGAGCAGGCTGGTGTAATCGGTAGCGGTAGCGGTGATCAGGGTGTAGGTCGAGCTTTCACAGATCGTGGCATCATCGCCGGCACTCACTATGGCCTGCGGGTTGATCGTCAGGGTCATCTGATCAACATCGCCCACGCAAGGTGAAGCTGATGTGACTGTCATGGTCAGGATCACTGAACCATTAAGGATATCGGCGGCACTCGGCGTGTACGTAGCATTCACCAGGTTCACATTGTCGAACGAACCCGTACCGTTGCTGCTCCAGGTGACCAGGGTAGCATTGGTGGCTGAGGCGGTTGATAATGTGTATGAAGAGCCTTCACAGATGGTAGCATCGGTTCCTGCATCGGCCGTAGCCTGCAGGCTGATCGTCAGTACCATATCATCGCTTGCCTCAACACACGGGGCAGCTGACTGGGCAGTAAGCGTCAGGGTAACGCTTCCGGCAGCTATGTCCGCAGCACTCGGGGTGTAGGTCGCTGCAAGGATGGTCGCATCATCGAACGTACCTGTTCCGCTTGATGTCCAGAGCAGGCTGGTGTAATCGGTAGCCGTGGCTGTGGTCAGGGTGTAGGTCGAGCTTTCGCAGATCGTGGCATCATCGCCGGCACTCACTATGGCCTGCGGGTTGATCGTCAGGGTCATCTGGTCGATGTCTCCTGCACATGGAGCGGCTGATGTGACTGTCATGGTCAGGATTACCGAACCATTTAGTACATCGGCGACACTCGGTGTATAAGTAGCGTTGACAAGGTTTACATCATCGAATGAGCCTGTACCATTGCTGCTCCAGGTAACTGATGCGGCATTGGTAGCTGAGGCTGTTGATAATGTATAGGTTGAGCCTTCACAGATGGTTGCATCGGTTCCGGCATCGGCCGTAGCCTGCAGGCTGATCGTCAGTACCATATCATCGCTGGCCTCAACACACGGGGCAGCAGACTGGGCAGTCAGCGTCAGGGTGACGCTTCCGGCGGCAATGTCTGCAGCACTCGGGGTGTAGATCGCAGCAAGGATGGTCGCATCATCGAAGGTACCTGTTCCGCTTGATGTCCAGAGTAAGCTGGTGTAATCGGTAGCAGTCGCAGTAGTCAGGGTATAAGTCGAGCTTTCACAGATCGTGGCATCATCGCCGGCACTCACTATAGCCTGCGGGTTAATCGTCAGGGTCATCTGATCGATGTCTCCGGCACACGGGGCAGCTGAAGTGACCGTCATGGTCAGGATAACTGAACCATTAATGACATCCGCAGCACTCGGTGTGTACGTAGCATTCACAAGGTTCACATTGTCGAACGAACCCGTACCATTGCTGCTCCAGGTGACCAGGGTAGCATTGGTAGCTGAGGCTGTTGATAATGTAAAGGTTGAGCCTTCACAGATGGTTGCATCGGTTCCGGCATCAGCCGTGGCCTGCAGGCTGATCGTCAATACCATATCATCGCTTGCCTCAACACACGGGGCAGCTGACTGGGCGGTCAGCGTCAGGGTGACGCTTCCGGCAGCTATGTCCGCAGCACTCGGGGTGTAGGTGGCAGCAAGGATGGTGGCATCATCGAAAGTGCCTGTGCCGCTTGAAGTCCAGAGTAAGCTGGTGTAATCGGTAGCGGTGGCCGTGGTCAGGGTGTAGGTCGAGCTTTCACAGATCGTGGCATCGGTTCCTGCGCTGACTACGGCCTGCGGGTTGATCGTCAGGGTCATCTGATCGATGTCTCCGGCACACGGAGCGGATGAAGTAACCGTCATGGTCAGGATCACTGAACCATTCAGTACATCTGCTGCACTCGGGGTATAGGTGGCGTTAACCAGGCTTACATCATCGAACGAGCCCGTGCCGTTGCTGCTCCAGGTGACCAGGGTAGCATTGGTAGCTGAAGCTGTTGATAATGTATAGGTTGAGCCTTCACAGATGGTTGCATCGGTTCCGGCATCGGCTGTAGCCTGCAGACTGATCGTCAGTACCATATCATCGCTGGCCTCAACACACGGAGCGGCAGACTGGGCGGTCAGCGTCAGGGTGACGCTTCCGGCGGCAATATCCGCAGCACTCGGGGTGTAGGTGGCAGCAAGGATGGTGGCATCGTCAAAGGTACCTGTGCCGCTGCTGGTCCAGATCAGGCTGGTGTAATCGGTAGCGGTGGCGGTGGTCAGGGTGTAGGTTGAACCTTCACAGATGGTGGCATCATCGCCGGCACTGACAATGGCCTGCGGGTTGATCGTCAGGGTCATCTGGTCGATGTCTCCGGCACACGGGGCAGCTGAAGTGACCGTCATGGTCAGGATCACTGATCCGTTGAGAATATCGGCGGCACTTGGTGTGTACGTTGCATTCACCAGGTTCACATTGTCGAACGAACCCGTACCATTGCTGCTCCAGGTGACCAGGGTAGCATTGGTAGCTGAAGCTGTTGATAATGTGTATGCAGAGCCTTCGCAGATGGTAGCGTCAACTCCTGCATCGGCCGTAGCCTGCAGGCTGATCGTCAGTACCATGGCATCACTTGCCTCAACACACGGGGCAGCAGACTGAGCAGTCAGCGTAAGGGTGACGCTTCCGGCGGCAATGTCCGCAGCACTTGGGGTGTAGATCGCAGCAAGGATGGTAGCATCGTCAAACGTGCCTGTGCCGCTTGATGTCCAGAGCAGGCTGGTGTAATCGGTAGCGGTGGCGGTACTTAAGGTATAGGTAGAGCTTTCGCAGATGGTGGCATCATCGCCGGCACTTACTATCGCCTGCGGGTTGATCGTCAGGGTCATCTGGTCGATGTCTCCGGCACACGGGGCAGCTGAAGTGACCGTCATGGTCAGGATCACTGATCCGTTGAGAATATCGGCGGCACTTGGTGTGTACGTTGCATTCACCAGGTTCACATTGTCGAACGAACCCGTACCATTGCTGCTCCAGGTGACCAGGGTAGCATTGGTAGCTGAAGCTGTTGATAATGTGTATGCAGAGCCTTCGCAGATGGTAGCGTCAACTCCTGCATCGGCCGTAGCCTGCAGGCTGATCGTCAGTACCATGGCATCACTTGCCTCAACACACGGGGCAGCAGACTGAGCAGTCAGCGTAAGGGTGACGCTTCCGGCGGCAATGTCCGCAGCACTTGGGGTGTAGATCGCAGCAAGGATGGTAGCATCGTCAAACGTGCCTGTGCCGCTTGATGTCCAGAGCAGGCTGGTGTAATCGGTAGCGGTGGCGGTACTTAAGGTATAGGTAGAGCTTTCGCAGATGGTGGCATCATCGCCGGCACTTACTATCGCCTGCGGGTTGATCGTCAGGGTCATCTGATCGATGTCTCCGGCACACGGGGCAGCGGAAGTGACCGTCATGGTCAGGATCACTGAACCGTCGTCGATGTCATTCTGACTTGGTGTGTAAACCGGGTTCTGAACTGTGGTGCTGCTGAATGAGCCGGTCCCGCTGGTACTCCAGAGGATGGTAGCGGCATTCGTGGCAACAGCGGTACTCAGTGTATAGGTTGAACCTTCGCAGATGGTGGCATCGGGACCTGCATCGGCCGTGGCCTGCAGGCTGATCGTCAATACCATATCATCGCTGGCCTCAACACACGGGGCAGCAGACTGGGCGGTCAGTGTCAGGGTGACGTTTCCGGCGGCAATGTCCGCAGCACTCGGGGTATAGGTCGCAGCAAGGATGCTAGCATCGTCGAATGTACCTGTCCCGCTTGATGTCCAGAGTAAGCTGGTATAATCGGTAGCAGTAGCGTTACTCAGGGTGTAGGTGGAGCTTTCACAGATGGTGGCATCATCGCCGGCGCTGACAATGGCCTGCGGGTTGATGGTCAATACCATAAAGTCAGTGGCATCAACACATCCAATAGCACTGGTCACGGTGAGTGTGAGTGTTACTGTTCCGTTCAGGATATCGGCTGCACTTGGGGTATAGGTGGCGTTGACCAGGCTTACATCATCGAACGAGCCCGTACCATTGCTGCTCCAGGTAACCAGGGTAGCATTGGTGGCTGAGGCTGTTGATAATGTGTATGCAGAGCCTTCGCAGATCGTGGCGTCAACTCCGGCATCGGCCGTGGCCTGCAGGCTGATCGTCAGTACCATATCATCGCTGGCCTCAACACACGGAGCGGCAGACTGGGCGGTCAGCGTCAGGGTGACGTTACCGGCAGCTATGTCTGCACCACTCGGGGTATAGGTGGCAGCAAGGATCGTGGCATCATCGAAGGTGCCGGTGCCGCTGGTACTCCAGAGTAAGCTGGTGTAGTCGGTGGCTGTGGCGGTTGTCAGGGTGTAGGTGGAACTTTCACAGATGGTGGCATCATCGCCGGCACTCACTATGGCCTGCGGGTTGATCGTCAGGGTCATCTGATCGATGTCTCCGGCACATGGAGCGGCTGAAGTGACCGTCATCGTCAGGATCACTGAACCGTCGTCGATGTCATTCTGACTTGGTGTGTAAACCGGGTTCTCCGCCGTAGTGTTGCTGAATGTTCCAGTTCCGCTGGTACTCCAGAGGATGGTAGCGGCATTCGTGGCAACAGCGGTACTCAGAGTATAGGTTGATCCTTCGCAGATGGTGGCGTCAACGCCTGCATCGGCCGTGGCCTGCAGGCTGATTGTCAGTACCATATCATCGCTGGCCTCAACACACGGAGCGGCAGACTGGGCGGTCAGCGTCAGGGTGACGCTTCCGGCGGCAATATCCGCAGCGCTCGGGATATAGGTGGCAGCAAGGATGGTAGCATCGTCAAATGTGCCCGTGCCGCTTGAAGTCCAGAGCAGGCTGGTGTAATCGGTAGCGGTGGCCGCGGTCAGGGTGTAGGTTGAACCTTCACAGATGGTAGCATCATCGCCGGCGCTGACAATGGCCTGCGGGTTGATCGTCAGGGTCATCTGATCGATGTCTCCGGCACACGGACCGGCTGAAGTTACCGTCATGGTCAGGATCACTGAACCGTCGTCGATGTCATTCTGACTTGGTGTGTAAACCGGATTTTGTACCGAAGTCGAACTGAATGAGCCGGTCCCGCTGGTACTCCAGAGGATGGTAGCGGCATTCGTGGCAACAGCGGTACTCAGTGTATAGGTTGAACCTTCGCAGATGGTGGCATCGGGACCTGCATCGGCCGTGGCCTGCAGGCTGATCGTCAATACCATATCATCGCTGGCCTCTACGCACGGGGCGGCTGACTGGGCGGTCAGCGTCAGGGTGACGCTTCCGGCGGCAATATCCGCAGCACTCGGGGTGTAGGTGGCAGCAAGGATGGTAGCATCGTCAAAGGTACCTGTGCCGCTGCTGGTCCAGAGCAGGCTGGTGTAATCGGTAGCGGTGGCGGTGCTCAGGGTGTAGGTGGAGCTTTCACAGATGGTGGCATCATCGCCGGCACTGACAATGGCCTGCGGGTTGATCGTCAGGGTCATCTGATCGATGTCTCCGGCACATGGAGCGGCTGAAGTGACCGTCATGGTCAAGATCACTGAACCGTCGTCGATGTCATTCTGACTTGGTGTGTAAACTGGGTTCTCCGCCGTAGTGTTGCTGAATGTTCCAGTTCCGCTGGTACTCCAGAGGATGGTAGCGGCATTCGTGGCAACAGCGGTACTCAGTGTATAGGTTGATCCTTCGCAGATGGTGGCGTCAACGCCTGCATCGGCCGTGGCCTGCAGGCTGATTGTCAGTACCATATCATCGCTGGCCTCAACACACGGAGCGGCAGACTGGGCGGTCAGCGTCAGGGTGACGCTTCCGGCGGCAATGTCCGCAGCACTTGGGGTGTAAGTAGCAGCGAGGATGGTGGCATCGTCGAACGTACCTGTACCGCTTGATGTCCAGAGCAGGCTGGTGTAATCGGTAGCGGTGGCGGTGCTTAAGGTATAGGTAGAGCTTTCACAGATGGTTGCATCGGTTCCGGCACTCACTATGGCCTGCGGGTTGATCGTCAGGGTCATCTGATCAACATCGCCCACGCAAGGTGAAACTGATGTGACTGTCATGGTCAGGATAACTGAACCATTGATGATATCGGCGGCACTAGGTGTGTAAGTAGCGTTGACAAGGTTCACATTGTCGAACGAGCCTGTGCCATTGCTGCTCCAGGTAACTGATGCGGCATTCGTGGCAACGGCGGTACTCAGGGTATAGGTTGAGCCTTCGCAGATCGTGGCGTCAACTCCGGCATCGGCCGTGGCCTGCAGACTGATCGTCAGAACCATATCATCGCTGGCCTCAACACATGGGGCGGCAGACTGAGCAGTCAGCGTCAGGGTGACGCTTCCGGCGGTTATGTCAGCAGCACTCGGGGTGTAGGTGGCAGCAAGGATGGTGGCATCATCGAAAGTGCCTGTGCCGCTTGATGTCCAGAGCAGGCTGGTGTAATCGGTAGCGGTGGCGGTACTTAAGGTATAGGTAGAGCTTTCGCAGATGGTGGCATCATCGCCGGC
>NZ_DF968182.1:2865112-3101385 GCF_001192835.1 Lentimicrobium saccharophilum | reverse complement strand
TAATCGGTAGCGGTGGCGGTGCTCAGGGTGTAGGTCGAGCTTTCACAGATGGTGGCATCATCGCCGGCGCTGACAATGGCCTGCGGGTTGATCGTCAGGGTCATCTGGTCTGTATCGCCAACACACGGTGATGCTGAAGTGACCGTCATCGTCAGGATGACTGACCCATTCAGTACATCCGCTGCACTTGGGGTATAGGTGGGGTTGACAAGGCTTACATCATCGAACGAGCCCGTACCGTTGCTGCTCCAGGTAACCAGAGTAGCATTGGTGGCTGAGGCTGTTGATAATGTGTATGCAGAGCCTTCGCAGATCGTGGCGTCAACTCCGGCATCGGCCGTGGCCTGCAGACTGATCGTCAGTACCATATCATCACTGGCCTCTACGCACGGGGCGGCAGACTGGGCGGTCAGCGTCAGGGTGACGCTTCCGGCGGCAATGTCCGCAGCACTCGGGGTGTAGGTGGCAGCAAGGATGGTAGCATCGTCAAATGTGCCCGTGCCGCTTGAAGTCCAGAGCAGGCTGGTGTAATCGGTAGCGGTGGCGGTGCTCAGGGTGTAGGTGGAGCCTTCACAGATGGTAGCATCGGTTCCGGCGCTAACTGTGGCCTGCGGGTTGATGATTAATACCATAAAGTCAGTGGCATCAACACATCCTGTAGCACTGGTCACGCTGAGTGTGAGTGTTACTGTTCCGTTCAGGATATCGGCTGCACTTGGTGTGTAGGTCGGATCTTCAATGGTGGCATTGCTGAATGAACCTGTTCCGCTTGATGTCCAGGTGATGGTGGCTGCATCGGTTACTGTTGCATCAATGCTATAGCTGCTGCCTTCGCAGATCGTGGCGTCAACTCCGGCATCGGCCGTAGCCTGCAGGCTGATCGTCAATACCATATCGTCGCTGGCCTCAACACACGGGGCAGCTGACTGGGCGGTCAGCGTCAGGGTGACGCTTCCGGCAGCAATGTCCGCTACACTCGGGGTGTAGGTCGCAGCAAGGATGGTAGCATCGTCGAACGTGCCTGTGCCGCTTGATGTCCAGAGCAGACTGGTATAATCAGTTGCCGTGGCACTTGTCAGGGTGTATGTCGAACTTTCACAGATCGTGGCATCATCGCCGGCACTCACTATGGCCTGCGGGTTGATCGTCAGGGTCATCTGATCAACATCGCCCACGCAAGGTGAAGCTGATGTGACCGTCATGGTCAGGATAACTGAACCATTGATGATATCGGCGGCACTAGGTGTGTAAGTAGCGTTGACAAGGTTCACATTGTCGAACGAGCCTGTGCCATTGCTGCTCCAGGTAACTGATACGGCATTCGTGGCAACGGCGGTACTCAGGGTATAGGTTGAGCCTTCGCAGATCGTGGCGTCAACTCCGGCATCGGCCGTGGCCTGCAGACTGATCGTCAGAACCATATCATCGCTGGCCTCTACGCACGGGGCGGCTGACTGGGCGGTCAGCGTCAGGGTGACGCTTCCGGCGGCAATATCCGCAGCACTCGGGGTGTAGGTGGCAGCAAGGATGGTAGCATCGTCAAAGGTACCTGTGCCGCTGCTGGTCCAGAGCAGGCTGGTGTAATCGGTAGCGGTGGCGGTGCTCAGGGTGTAGGTGGAGCTTTCACAGATGGTGGCATCATCGCCGGCACTGACAATGGCCTGCGGGTTGATCGTCAGGGTCATCTGATCGATGTCTCCGGCACACGGAGCGGCTGAAGTAACCGTCATGCTCAGGATCACTGATCCGTTCAGGACATCCGAAGCACTCGGGGTATAGGTGGGGTTGACCAGGCTTACATCATCGAACGAGCCCGTACCGTTGCTGCTCCAGGTAACCAGGGTAGCATTGGTGGCTGAGGCTGTTGATAATGTATAGGCAGAGCCTTCGCAGATGGTTGCANCATCGTCGAATGTGCCCGTGCCGCTTGAAGTCCAGAGCAGGCTGGTGTAATCGGTAGCGGTGGCGGCGGTCAGGGTGTAGGTTGAACCTTCACAGATGGTAGCATCGGTTCCGGCGCTGACAATGGCCTGCGGGTTGATGGTCAGGGTCATCTGATCGAATTCTCCGGCACACGGAGCGGATGAAGTGACCGTCATCGTCAGGATGACTGAACCATTCAGTACATCGGCTGCACTCGGGGTATAAGTAGCATTGACAAGGTTCACATTGTCAAACGAACCGGTGCCGCTGCTGCTCCAGGTTACTGAAATTGCATTGGTAGCCGAGGCGGTGGATAATGTATAAGCTGAGCCTTCGCAGATGGTTGCATCGGTTCCGGCATCGGCCGTGGCCTGAATGCTGATCGTCAGTACCATATCATCGGTTGCTGATACACACGGGGCGGCTGACTGGGCGGTCAGCGTCAGGGTGACGCTTCCGGCGGCAATGTCCGCAGCACTTGGGGTATAGGTCGCAGCAAGTATGGTGGCGTCATCGAAGGTGCCTGTGCCACTGCTGGTCCAGAGCAGGCTGGTGTAATCGTTAGCAGTGGCGGTGCTTAAAGTATAGGTCGAACCTTCACAGATGGTGGCATCATCGCCGGCGCTTACTACGGCCTGCGGGTTGATCGTCAGGGTCATCTGGTCAACATCGCCAATACACGGTGATGCTGAAGTTACCGTCATGGTCAGGATCACTGATCCATTAATTACATCCGCTGCACTCGGGGTATAGGTGGCGTTGACAAGGTTCACATTGTCAAACGAACCGGTGCCGCTGCTGCTCCAGGTTACTGAAATTGCATTGGTAGCCGAGGCGGTGGATAATGTATAAGCTGAGCCTTCGCAGATGGTTGCATCGGTTCCGGCATCGGCCGTGGCCTGAATGCTGATCGTCAGTACCATATCATCGGTTGCTGATACACACGGGGCGGCTGACTGGGCGGTCAGCGTCAGGGTGACGCTTCCGGCGGCAATGTCCGCAGCACTTGGGGTGTAGGTAGCCGCAAGGATGGTAGCATCGTCAAAGGTACCTGTACCGCTGCTTGTCCAGAGCAGGCTGGTGTAATCGGTAGCGGTAGCGGTGCTTAAGGTATAGGTCGAACTTTCACAGATGGTCGCATCGGTTCCGGCGCTTACTGCGGCCTGCGGGTTGATGGTCAATACCATAAAGTCAGTGGCATCAACACATCCTGTAGCACTGGTCACGGAGAGTGTCAGCGTTACTGTTCCGTTCAGGATATCGGCTGCACTTGGTGTGTAGGTCGGATCTTCAATGGTGGCGTTGCTGAATGAACCTGTTCCGCTTGATGTCCAGGTGATGGTGGCTGCATCGGTTACTGTTGCATCAATGCTATAGCTGCTGCCTTCGCAGATCGTGGCGTCAACACCTGCATCGGCCGTGGCCTGCANGCGGTGGCGGTGCTCAGGGTGTAGGTGGAACCTTCACAGATGGTGGCATCATCGCCGGCGCTGACAATGGCCTGCGGGTTGATCGTCAGGGTCATCTGATCGATGTCTCCGGCACACGGAGCGGCTGAAGTAACCGTCATGCTCAGGATCACTGATCCGTTCAGGACATCCGAAGCACTCGGGGTATAGGTGGGGTTGACCAGGCTTACATCATCGAACGAGCCCGTACCGTTGCTGCTCCAGGTAACCAGGGTAGCATTGGTGGCTGAGGCTGTTGATAATGTGTATGCAGAGCCTTCGCAGATGGTTGCATCGGTTCCGGCATCGGCCGTGGCCTGCAGGCTGATCGTTAATACCATATCATCGCTGACCTCAACACACGGGGCGGCAGACTGGGCGGTCAGCGTCAGGGTGACGCTTCCGGCGGCAATGTCCGCAGCACTCGGGGTGTAGGTGGCAGCAAGGATGGTAGCATCGTCAAAGGTACCTGTGCCGCTGCTTGTCCAGAGCAGGCTGGTGTAATCGGTAGCGGTGGCGGTGCTCAGGGTGTAGGTGGAACCTTCACAGATGGTGGCATCATCGCCGGCGCTGACAATGGCCTGCGGGTTGATCGTCAGGGTCATCTGATCGATGTCTCCGGCACACGGAGCGGCTGAAGTGACCGTCATCGTCAGGATGACTGAACCATTCAGTACATCGGCTGCACTCGGGGTATAAGTAGCATTGACAAGGTTCACATTGTCAAACGAACCGGTGCCGCTGCTGCTCCAGGTTACTGAAATTGCATTGGTAGCCGAGGCGGTGGATAATGTATAAGCTGAGCCTTCGCAGATGGTTGCATCGGTTCCGGCATCGGCCGTGGCCTGCAGGCTGATCGTTAATACCATATCATCGCTGACCTCAACACACGGNAGCGTTACTGTTCCGTTCAGGATATCGGCTGCACTTGGTGTGTAGGTCGGATCTTCAATGGTGGCGTTGCTGAATGAACCTGTTCCGCTTGATGTCCAGGTGATGGTGGCTGCATCGGTTACTGTTGCATCAATGCTATAGCTGCTGCCTTCGCAGATCGTGGCGTCAACACCTGCATCGGCCGTGGCCTGCAGGCTGATCGTCAGTACCATATCATCGCTGACCTCAACACACGGGGCAGCAGACTGGGCGGTCAGCGTCAGGGTGACGCTTCCGGCGGCAATATCCGCAGCACTCGGGGTGTAGGTGGCAGCAAGGATGGTAGCATCATCAAACGTACCTGATCCGCTTGATGTCCAGAGCAGGCTGGTATAGTCGGTAGCGGTGGCGGTGCTCAGGGTGTAGGTGGAGCTTTCACAGATGGTGGCATCATCGCCGGCGCTGACAATGGCCTGCGGGTTGATCGTCAGGATCATCTGGTCTGTATCACCAACACACGGACCGGCTGAGGTTACAGTCATGGTCAGGATCACTGATCCGTCGTCAATATCATTCTGACTTGGCGTATAAACCGGATTCTGAACCGTTGTGCTGCTGAATGTTCCGGTTCCGCTGGTACTCCAGAGGATGGTAGCGGCATTCGTGGCAACAGCGGTACTCAGAGTATAGGTTGATCCTTCGCAGATGGTGGCGTCAACGCCTGCATCGGCCGTGGCCTGCAGACTGATCGTCAGTACCATATCATCGCTGGCCTCAACACACGGGGCGGCAGACTGGGCAGTCAGCGTCAGGGTGACGCTTCCGGCAGCTATGTCCGCAGCACTCGGGGTGTAGGTCGCTGCAAGGAGGGTTGCATCATCAAAGGTGCCTGTGCCACTGCTGGTCCAGAGCAAACTGGTGTAGTCGGTAGCCGTGGAGGTGCTCAGGGTGTAGGTGGAGCTTTCACAGATGGTGGCATCATCGCCGGCGCTGACAATGGCCTGCGGGTTGATCGTCAGGGTCATCTGATCGATGTCTCCGGCACATGGAGCGGCTGAAGTGACCGTCATCGTCAGGATGACTGAACCATTCAGTACATCGGCTGNAAGGATGCTAGCATCGTCGAATGTACCTGTGCCGCTGCTTGTCCAGAGCAGGCTGGTGTAATCGGTAGCGGTGGCCGCGGTCAGGGTGTAGGTTGAACCTTCACAGATGGTAGCATCGGTTCCGGCGCTGACAATGGCCTGCGGGTTGATGGTTAATACCATAAAGTCAGTGGCATCAACACATCCTGTAGCACTGGTCACGGTGAGTGTGAGTGTTACTGTTCCGTTTAGGATATCGGCTGCACTTGGGGCATAGGTGGCGTTGACCAGGCTTACATCATCGAACGAGCCCGTACCGTTGCTGCTCCAGGTAACCAGGGTAGCATTGGTGGCTGAGGCAGTTGTCAGTGTGTAAGATGATCCTTCGCAGATGGTTGCATCGGTTCCTGCATCGGCCGTGGCCTGCAGGCTGATCGTCAGTACCATATCATCGCTGGCTTCAACACAAGGAGCAGCAGACTGGGCAGTCAGCGTCAAGGTGACGTTTCCGGCGGCAATGTCCGCAGCACTCGGGGTATAGGTGGCAGCAAGGATGCTAGCATCGTCGAATGTACCTGTGCCGCTGCTTGTCCAGAGCAGGCTGGTGTAATCGGTAGCAGTAGCGTTACTCAGGGTGTAGGTGGAGCTTTCACAGATGGTGGCATCATCGCCGGCGCTGACAATGGCCTGCGGGTTGATCGTCAATACCATAAAGTCAGTGGCATCAACACATCCNAGTGTTACTGTTCCGTTCAGGATATCGGCTGCACTTGGTGTGTAGGTCGGATCTTCAATGGTGGCGTTGCTGAATGAACCTGTTCCGCTTGATGTCCAGGTGATGGTGGCTGCATCGGTTACTGTTGCATCAATGCTATAGCTGCTGCCTTCGCAGATCGTGGCGTCAACACCTGCATCGGCCGTGGCCTGCAAGCTGATCGTCAATACCATATCATCGGTTGCAGATACGCACGGGGCGGCAGACTGGGCGGTCAGCGTCAGGGTGACGCTTCCGGCGGCAATGTCCACAGCACTCGGGGTGTAGGTAGCCGCAAGGATGGTAGCATCGTCAAAGGTACCTGTGCCGCTTGATGTCCAGAGCAGGCTGGTGTAATCGGTAGCCGTGGCGCTTGCCAATGTGTAAGTCGAGCTTTCACAGATCGTGGCATCATCGCCGGCACTTACTATGGCCTGCGGGTTGATCGTCAGGGTCATCTGATCGATGTCTCCGGCACACGGAGCGGCTGAAGTGACCGTCATGGTAAGGATTACTGATCCATCGTCGATGTCATTCTGACTTGGTGTGTAAACCGGGTTCTGAACTGTGGTGCTGCTGAATGAGCCGGTCCCGCTGGTACTCCAGAGGATGGTAGCGGCATTCGTGGCTACAGCGGTACTCAGTGTATAGGTTGAGCCTTCGCAGATGGTGGCGTCAACTCCTGCATCGGCGGTGGCCTGCAGGCTGATCGTCAGTACCATATCATCGCTGGCCTCAACACATGGGGCAGCAGACTGGGCGGTCAGCGTCAGGGTGACGCTTCCAGCGGCAATATCCGCAGCACTCGGGGTGTAGGTCGCAGCAAGGAGGGTGGCATCGTCGAACGTGCCGGTGCCATTGCTGGTCCAGAGTAAGCTGGTGTAATCGGTAGCGGTGGCTGTGGTCAGGGTGTAGGTTGAACTTTCACAGATCGTGGCATCATCGCCGGCGCTGACAATGGCCTGCGGGTTGATCGTCAATACCATAAAGTCAGTGGCATCAACACATCCTGTAGCACTGGTCACGGAGAGTGTCAGCGTTACTGTTCCGTTCAGGATATCGGCTGCACTTGGCGTGTAGGTCGGATCTTCAATGCCTGCATTGCTGAAGGTGCCTGTTCCGTTGCTTGTCCAGAGGATGCTCACGGCGTTGGTTACTGTTGCATCAATGCTATAACTGCTTCCTTCGCAGATCGTGGCGTCAACTCCGGCATCGGCGGTAGCCTGCAGACTGATCGTCAGTACCATATCATCGCTGGCCTCAACACACGGAGCGGCAGACTGGGCGGTCAGCGTCAGGGTGACGTTTCCGGCGGCAATGTCCGCAGCACTCGGGGTGTAGGTGGCAGCAAGGATGGTAGCATCGTCAAATGTGCCCATGCCGCTTGAAGTCCAGAGCAGGCTGGTGTAATCGGTAGCGGTGGCGGTGCTTAAGGTGTATGTCGAGCTTTCACAGATCGTGGCATCATCGCCGGCACTCACTATGGCCTGCGGGTTGATAGTCAGGGTCATCTGATCGATGTCTCCGGCACACGGAGCGGCTGTGGTCACGGTGAGTGTGAGTGTTACTGTTCCGTTCAGGATATCGGCTGCACTTGGGGTATAGGTGGCGTTGACCAGGCTTACATCATCGAACGAGCCCGTACCATTGGTGCTCCAGGTAACCAGGGTAGCATTGGTGGCTGAAGCTGTTGATAATGTGTATGCAGAGCCTTCGCAGATGGTTGCATCGGTTCCTGCATCGGCCGTGGCCTGCAGGCTGATCGTTAATACCATATCATCGCTGACCTCAACACACGGAGCAGCAGACTGGGCGGTCAGCGTCAGGGTGACGCTTCCGGCGGCAATGTCCGCAGCACTCGGGGTGTAGGTGGCAGCAAGGATGGTAGCATCGTCAAATGTGCCCGTGCCGCTTGAAGTCCAGAGCAGGCTGGTGTAATCGGTAGCGGTGGCCGCGGTCAGGGTGTAGGTTGAACCTTCACAGATGGTAGCATCGGTTCCGGCGCTGACAATGGCCTGCGGGTTGATGGTTAATACCATAAAGTCAGTGGCATCAACACATCCAGTAGCACTGGTCACGGTGAGTGTGAGTGTTACTGTTCCGTTCAGGATATCGGCTGCACTTGGGGCATAGGTGGCGTTGACCAGGCTTACATCATCGAACGAGCCCGTACCGTTGCTGCTCCAGGTGACTAGAGTAGCATTGGTGGCTGAGGCAGTTGTCAGTGTGTAAGATGATCCTTCGCAGATGGTTGCATCGGTTCCTGCATCGGCCGTGGCCTGCAGGCTGATCGTCAGTACCATATCATCACTGGCCTCTACGCACGGGGCGGCTGACTGGGCGGTCAGCGTCAGGGTGACGCTTCCGGCGGTAATGTCCGCAGCACTCGGGGTGTAGGTCGCAGCAAGGATGGTAGCATCATCAAACGTACCTGATCCGCTTGATGTCCAGAGCAGGCTGGTGTATTCAGTAGCCGTGGCCGTGGTCAGGGCGTAGCTTGAGCTTTCACAGATGGTGGCATCATCGCCGGCGCTGACAATGGCCTGCGGGTTGATCGTCAGGGTCATCTGATCACTGACCTGCGGACAGCCTGTTGTTGCAGTGGCTGTTAGCGTCAGAACCACAGATCCGTTTGCAATATCACTGAGACCTGGTGTATATACAGGATCTTCTGTAATAGCACTGTTGAAAGTTCCAGTACCAGAAGTCGTCCACAACAATGAAACATATCCACTTGCAGTTGCAGCCATCGTTGCCGTTCCAGCTTCGCATATAGTTTGATCCGTTCCGGCATCAACAGTTGCAGGAGAAGCAATTGTAATCGTCACGAGGTCAGAACTTGAAGCACATACTCCATTGGAAATAGTCCACCGGAATACATAGGTTCCTGTATTCAAACCTGTAATGGTTGTTGATGGGCTTGAAGGAGTGGTAATGGTAGCTGCAGCTCCGCTTTCCTGAGTCCATTCGCCAGTACCATAAACAGGTGTGTTGGCATCCATCGTAGCTGTCGCCGGAGTTGTACTGCAGATTGTCTGATCATTTCCGGCAAAAGCTGGAGTAGGACTGTTATAGTTTGTAACGGTAACATCATCCGTTGAAGTGCAGGTACCATTGGTAATTGTATAACGGAATACATACGGTGTAGTACTGGCAATCATTCCGCTTACCAATGCCATTGATCCACTGGTAGGAAGTATTACAGGCGTATTGGGCCCTGAAATGAATGACCAACCACTGGAACCTGATGACGGTGTATTTCCGATAAGTACTGTTGAAGTCGCAGCACAAAGGGTTTGATCATCGCCCGCATCAGCTGAAATATTCTGGTAATAGTTAACCGTTACATCGGCCGCACTTGGGGTACAAACACCATTGCTGATGGTCCACCTCAAAACATAGGTTCCATAGGCATCGGCTGTAAATACCGCATCCGGATCTGTATCATCATCAAATGTTCCGGTTCCTCCGCTTACAATGCTCCATGCACCGGTACCGGTTACCGGAGTATTACCACCCAAAGCTGCACTCACCAGGCTGCCGCAGATATCCTGATCTGCTCCTGTAGTAGCTGTGCTCGGTGCAGCAGTATAGGTTATGTTGACAACATCTGAACTTGACGGACATGTCCCGTTGGTGATCGTCCAGGTAAACTCGTAGGTCCCGTATTCATCTACCGTTGCGGTTGAGGTCGGTGAATTGGCTGAACTGAAGGTTGCATTGCCACCGATCGGACCATCGGTCTGTGTCCAGGTTCCTGTTCCTGATGTTGCTGTATTGCCGGCCAGGGTTGCTTCCAGTCCGCATACTTCCTGATCTGAACCGGCAGAGGCTGTGGTAGGACTGTCGTAATTGATCAGCGATACATCATCGCTGGTGGATGCACAAACTCCATTGCTGATAGTCCACCGCAATACATAGGTACCTGGGATCATGCCGGTAACTGTGCTGTTGTAGGCTGATGGCGTGGTAATGGCCGGTACGTTCGGTCCACTGATTAAGGTCCATAAGCCCGTGCCCGGGGATGGATCGTTCCCTTCAAGAGTGGCTGTAGTTACGTCACAAAGACTCTGATCTGCACCTGCAGCAGCTGCCGGTGCGGTTTCGTAGAATATGACTGTTATATCCGCTGTACTTGGTGTACAGGTGCCATTGCTGATGGTCCACCTTAGCTCATAGGTGCCATAGGTATCGGCTGTAAAGGTTGAACTGCCACTGGCACTATTGCTGAAGCTTCCTGTACCACCGCTGACAATGCTCCATGCGCCCGTGCCTGCTGTTGGGGTATTGCCTCCCAATGCACCACTGGTAAGGGTGCCGCAAAGGCTCTGATCTGCTCCAACGGTCGCCGGTGTCGGGGTTTCGTAGAAGTTCACTGTTATGCTGGCTGCACTTGGTGTACACGTGCCGTTGCTGATGGTCCATGTTAATACATAGGTTCCATAGGCATTGGCTACAAAGTTGGAGTTCCCTGATGTCGGTGCTGTAAAGGTTCCGGTTCCGCCACTGGTGATGCTCCATGCGCCGGTGCCAACCAAAGGCGTATTGCCACCTAATCCGGTACTGGTTAAGGTTGCGCAATGGTTCTGCGTCGAACCTACGGTTGCGGTTGTCGGTGTTTCGTAATAATTAACTGTGACATCGGCCGTACTTGGGGTACAAACACCATTGCTGATGGTCCAGCGTAATACGTAAGTACCATAGGCATCGGCTGTAAATATCGCATCCGGATCTGTATCATCATCAAATGTTCCGGTTCCTCCGCTTACAATGCTCCATTCACCGGTACCGGTTACCGGAGTATTACCACCCAAAGCTGCACTTACCAGGCTGCCGCAGATATCCTGATCTGCCCCTGCAGTAGCTGTGCTCGGTGTAGCAGTATAGGTTACGTTGACAACATCTGAACTTGACGGACATGTCCCGTTGGTGATCGTCCAGGTAAATTCGTAGGTCCCGTATTCATCTACCGTTGCGGTTGAGGTCGGTGAATTGGCTGAACTGAAGGTTGCAGTGCCTCCTACAGGACCATCGGTCTGTGTCCAGGTTCCTGTTCCTGATGTTGCTGTATTGCCGGCCAGGGTTGCTTCCAGTCCGCATACTTCCTGATCTGAACCGGCTGATGCTATGGTGGGACTGTCGTAATTGATCAGCGATACATCATCACTGCTGGATGCACAAACTCCGTTGCTGATAGTCCACCGCAATACATAGGTACCCGGGATCATGCCGGTAACTGTGCTGTTGTAGGCCGATGGCGTGGTAATGGCCGGTACGTTCGGTCCACTGATTAATGTCCACAAGCCCGTGCCCGGGGATGGATCGTTCCCTGCAAGAGTGGCTGTAGTTACGTCACAAAGACTCTGATCTGCACCCGCAGCAGCTGTAACAGCCTGATTTACAGTGAATGTTATAGTGCTGTTGGCACATTCAATACCCGGGACACCGCTGTCGCAGATTTCAACCACCACGAAGTCAGTACCGTTATAGCCATTGTCCGGATCGTATGTGTAATCCCCATCACTTTCGATGGTGAATGTACCATGTAAAGCATCCGTTACAGGAACCGTATTGACTGTTAATGCTGTTCCATCAGGATCAGCATCCCCATTGGTGAGAATATTTCCTGAAGATGTTGTACTGCTGCAAAGTGTATAAGCATCATCAACCAGCACCGGTGGGTCATTCACCGCTGTAACTGTAATCAACAGGTCAGCTGTATCGAATCCGCCGTTACCATCGGTAATGGTATAGGTTGCTGCCGGTACGCTTCCATTGTAATTGAGAACCGGTACAAACTGGAATGAACCGTTTGAATTGATTACCAGTGTTCCAACTCCCGGAATGGTTGCTGTAACACCAGCCAAATAAGTGGTTGAACCGATAACAAATTGAGTAACTGTTAATTGGTCACCATCGGGATCTGAATCATTGGTCAAAACTGTGCCAGCTACGGGGGTATCTTCCGGTGTCGTAACCTCGTCGTTGACAGCTACAGGCGCGTCATTCGAGGAGTTAATAGTTATTATTACCTGTGCATCTTCAACAGCCCAGTTGGTACCATCGGTTGCATTGTAATCAAATGTTGTGGTGCCAAACCAGTTTCCATCGGGTACAAAGGTCAGCAGATCAAGATCTGCAAGTGGTATCAGTTGTCCCGGGGTAACTAAAACTGAATTCAGATACAAATCGCCATTTGCCGGCAGGCTGACAACCTCAACAGTAACAAGATCATCTCCGTCAGCATCGTTAAATGCGTTGGTAAAGTCTGATTCAGTAAATGTAATGGTTTGATCTTCAGTACCTGATTTGGTTATATCTTCCAGAACAGGTGCATTGTCGTCGTTGGTGATGGTACCTTGTCCACTACCATCGGCAAGTGTAATGTTGCGGCCGTTGGTAACCAAATTGCTCAACTCAACTGTAAAGGTTTCGTCAGCCTCTACTTTGGTATCACCATTTATCAGAACTGAAATCGTCTTACTGGTTTCGCCGGCAATAAATGTAAGCGTACCTGTGGCTGTGCCATAGTCGCTGTCGGCAATAGTTGCAGTGCCATCAGCAGTTGCGTAGTCAACTGTTACTGCAGCATCACTGGCTGCAGTCAACGTTACCGTAAAATCAAAGCTGGTGGTGCCGCTGTTGCCTTCCGCCAGGGTTACATCTCCGATACTCAGCGTGGCCGAGTCGTCGTTAGTGATGGTGCCCAAACCACTTGCATCGGTTACTGAAACATTTCTTCCATTGTTGTCCAGCCCGCTTAATTCAACAGTAAAGGTTTCATTGGCTTCCACCTTAGTGTCACCGTTAACTGACACTGTAATGGTCTTACTGGTTTCGCCTGCTGCAAAAGTAAGTGTTCCGGTTGCAGTGCTATAGTCACTGTCAGCTGCAGTGGCTGAACCGTCTGCAGTTGCATAATCAACTGTTACTGCAGCATCGCTGGCGGCACTCATACTAACCGTAAAGGTAAAACTGGTGGTGCCACTATTGCCCTCGCTGACTGTTACATCGTTGATGGTGATGGATGCGGCATCGTCGTTGGTGATGGTGCCCACTCCCTGATCATCAGCAAGAGTAACTGCATATCCTCCATTCGAGAGGTTGCTCAGATTCATGTAGAAGGTCTCATTTGCCTCTACTTTGGTATCGCCGTTGATCGGTACAATGATCGTGCGGCTGGTTTGGCCGGCTGTAAATACAAGCGTACCGGCTACTGAGATGTAATCTCCGTCTGCTATGGTGGCTGTATTATTGGCTGATGCATAATCCACGGTTACTGTTCCGCCTACTACGGATGACAGGGTTACCGTAAAAGTAAGGTTGGAAGTACCTGCATTCCCTTCGGCAATGCTTACATCATTTATGGCGATGGTGGCATTGTCGTCGTTCAGAATGGTGCCTGTACCAGAACTGCTGCCCAGCGAAACAGCGCGACCGTTATTAACCAGATTGCTGAGTACAACGATAAAGGTTTCGTCGTCTTCAATTCTGGTATCACCATTTACTAAAACTGTGATAGTTTCCTCAGTATCTCCGGCTGCAAATGTTAATGTGCCGGTAGCTGTTGAATAATCACTATCACCAGTAGTGGCAGTGCCGTTGGCGGTGGCGTAATTCACCGTAATTGCAGCATCGCTGGCTGCACTCAGGCTTACTGTAAAGGTAAATGCTGTTGTACCGCTGTTTCCTTCATCCTCACTTACACTATTGATACTCAGGGTGGCTGCATCGTCATCGGTAATAGTTCCAATGGCCTGTGCATCGTAAGTTACCAACGCATTGCTGATGTTGGAAAGGTTGACATAGAAGGTTTCTGTAATTTCTACAATACTGTTGTCGATGATGTTTACAGTAAAGGTTTCCGTTTCGCCATTTGTTCCGGCAAAAGTCAGGATACCTGAAGTTCCTGTGTAATCGCTTCCTGCTATGGCAGTATTGTTGGCTGTTGCATAATCAATGCCAACACCACCTTGCACTGCGCCATTGAGGGTAACGGTAAATGTTGCTGTTCCATCAGCCTCGTTAATGGTTACATCAGCAATGCTTAAGCTGGCGGCATCGTTGTCGGTGATATTGACGGAAGCAGCATCCGGCGATCCTACACTAATATTCGGATTACCTGAAGTAATGGCTGCAAGAGTCACTATAACGGTTTCTGTTGACTCAAGAATGGCATCATCGTTTACCTCTACATCAATGGTAGCTGTTGTACTACCGGCAGGAATGGTTACTGTTCCTGAAAGTGTATTGTAATCACTGTCTGCTGTTGCAGTTCCTCCAATGGTATAGGATATCTCTGTATCGGTATCCGATGCCTGAGTCATAGTAACTGTGAATTCACCGTCATTGGAAGGTTCAGCAGCTGTTGCATCACTCGCAGTGATGCTTACTGTTGCAACATCATTGTCGGCGATGGTTACTGTGGCTTCATCATTATTGGTATCTATTGAAGTATTGGCATCTCCCGAAGAAATTGAAATTAAGGTAACAATCACTGTTTCGGAAGATTCCATGATAAGATTATCAATTACTTCAACCGGAATAGTAACCGATGTGCTTCCGGCAGGTATGACAGCTGTTCCGGTAAGAGTTGTATAATCAGAGCCAGGAGTTGCAGTTCCGCTGACAGAATATGTAATTACGGTGGCAACATCGGCTGCATTGGACATGGTTATGGTGAACTCACCATCATTATCTGGTTCGGCTGCCGATGCGTCTGTTGCAGAAATACTGACTGTAGCTGCATCATCGTCGGAAATAGTTACAGTAGCAAAGGAAGGTGCACCGATAGAAATGCCACTGTTACCGGATGTGATGGCAGAAAGGGTGATGGTTACCGTTTCGTCATCTTCAAGAATATTGTCATCAATCACCGGCACTGAAATAGTGGCGCTGGTGCTGCCGGCCGGAATGGTTACCGTCCCCGAAAGGGCAGTGTAATCAATGTCTGCTGTGGCATCACCTGAAATGGTGTAACTGATTTCTGTGTCTGTTGACGAAGTCAGACCCATGCTGACAGTGTACTGGCCATTGTTTGCCGGTTCGGCGGCTGCCGGATCGCTGGCAACCACTGAAACGCTGGTAGCATCATCGTTGAGAATAGTTCCAAGTCCCGAATTGTCGGTGAAGGTAATATTCCTTCCGCCAAAGTTGTCTTCGCCCAAATCTACGGTAAAGGTTTCTGTGGGTTCTACCACAAGATCACCGTTTACGATGATAGATAAGGTTTTTATTTCACCAATGGTACCATTAAAAGTAAGTGTTCCGGTAGCAGTTGTATAGTCAGAACCTCCGGCTGCCAGGAGATCAGCTGTTTGATAGGTAACGGTATACGGACCATCAGTGGCGCGACCGCTGTGGGTGATGATAAACACATACTCCAGGGTTTCTCCATTGTCAGGCTCTGTATTGGTTACATTGTTGATGGAAAGGGTGGCGGCATCGTTGTCCTCAATATTTGATGTTGCCGTTGTAGTAGCCCCTCCCCCGTTCAAAATCACATCCTGACTGTTGGCATCCAGGTTACTCAATGTACCGGTTAAGGTTTCGGTGGGTTCAACAATCAGGTCTTCAAGTATGGTAATGGGCACGGTTTGTGAAAGCGATGCTCCGTTACCAAAGTTGAGGGTAGTTGAAAATGCTGTGTAATCTGATCCTGTAAGTGCGGTTCCGTTGGAAGTTGCAAAATCAACAGAGATGGCATTCTGTATTACCCTGTCGGATGCTACTGTAAATGAGCCGGTTCCATCTGCTTCGTTAACTGTAAATCCTGTAATGGTCAGGGTTGCCAGATCGTTGTCGTTGATGGTTCCGGTAGCGGTTGGGGTAGCACCGATAGAAATCTGCTGACTGTTTGCATTGACAAGGGCAATGGTACCAGTGAAGGCTTCTGTTGGTTCTGAAACAAGATCCCCCACAACAACAACCGGAATATTAATAGAACGTGTTAAAGGAGGTATTGTGTACTCTACAGTAGTTTGCTGAGTTATATCACTGCCATGTAAGGCTGTGCCCTGAGTTGTTGTGAATGAAATTACAACCGGCTCCTGTGCAATATAATCCAGGGTAGCTACAAAATTGTAAGTTGTATTGGCATCAAGTTCCGACTCTGTGAAACCTGTCAGATTGATGGTATTTAACGGATCGTCATCTGTTATTTCTCCCAATCCGACTGCATCGGTAAATGAAGCGGTACCGGTGGTTGAAATATTGCTCAACGTAACTTCATAGTATTCTGAAACTGGCTCAGCAATGGCATTATTCATTATGGTAACAGTGATGGTTTTGGTTGTACCACTCAGTGATCCCGCTTCAAAAGTCAATGTGCCAAAGGCTTCAAGATAGTCAGAGGGTTCTTCAGCCGGGGTGGCAGGATATAGTGAAGAACCGTCACTGGTTGCAAAACTCATGGTAAGTGCATCCTGCAGGTTGTCGCCCGACATGGTTACTGTAAATACTGCAACTCCGCCAGCTACATCTTCAGCTACAGTTACATCGTCAATAGCAAAGGTTACGGCATCGTTGTCCACGATTGTTCCCACGGCAGTACCATCGCTGATGGTTACCAAACCACCGGTAATGTTACTCAGGGTAACGTTATAGGTTTCGGTAGGCTCGGTGTAAGTATCATTGGTAATATTAACAGTAAAGGTACGGGTTGCGCCCGACACAGAGCCGGCGCTGAAATTGAGCGTACCTGTGGCTGTGCCATAATCTGATCCCGCAAGGGCTGTATTATCACTGGTGGCAAAATCAACACTGAAGGCATCCTGAATATTACCGGTAAGTGTTACTGTAAAGGTGGCAGTGCCTGCATCTTCATCAACACTAACATCGGCAATGGCAATGCTGGCAGCATCGTTGTCTTCAATAGTACCGGTTGCAGTACCTGTAAGCGCTCCCACGGTTGCCTGCTGGCCATTATCTTCTGTTAACGTAATTGTTCCTGTGAATGACTCTGTGGGTTCCAGGATGTTATCTCCAAGAATATCTACTGGTATATCAGTAAATAAGGTACCGGCCGGAATGGTCACACTTATGGCTGTACGGGACGAATAATCACTGCCATCAAGGGCTGTTCCATCGGCAGTTGAGAACTCAAGGATAATATCTTCCTGAGCCGTTGTATTCATACTGGCCCTGAAATTCCGAACCTGGGTAGCCTCGGTTTCGGTAACAGTAAAACCTGCCAGATCTATGGTAATGATATCGTTATCATTGATGGTAGATGTTGCTGTTGGGGTTGCAATGGTAATCTGCTGTCCGTTCACAGTGGTAATGGCAATGGTCCCGGTTAAGGTCTCTGTTGGTTCGGCAATCAAATCGCCCAACACACTAACAGGCACATTTACTGTGGTGGAACCACCGGCAAGGGTAACTACTGTGCCTGTTTGTGCAGTGTAGTCGCTTCCTGAAGTGGCAGTTACATTGGCAGTGCCGAAACTCAGCACCACATTTTCCTGCGCTTCTGCAGTCATAGTCACCACGAAGTTGGCGGTTTGTGTTCCTTCGGTTTCGGTGATGGTAAATCCACTGATAGCAAGTGTAGCTGTATCATCATCGGTAATGGTTCCCAATCCCTGATTATCAGCTATGGTTGCATTTCCGGTTGTTACAAGCCCGCTAAGGTTTATAAAATAAGTCTCTGTTGGTTCGCAGATTGCATCGCTGGTTATGTCAATGGTGATGGTTTGCGTTGCTCCGTTTGTTGAGCCTGCTGCAAAAGTAACTGTACCGGAATTGCTTGAAAAATCACTGGTAGAAAGCGCGGTATTGTTGGCTGTGGCGAAGTTAACCGAAATGGCATCCTGGGTGTTTCCGGTAAGCGTTACTGTAAAGGTAGCGGTACCAGCCGATTCATCCACAGTGACATTGTTAATGGCAAGGCTGGCATTGTCGTTGTCGTTAATGGTCCCGGTAGCGGTAGCGGTGGTTATCGTAACATCCTGGCCTCCTGAGCTGAGGTTGCTGATGGTGCCACGGAGTGTTTCGGTAGGTTCATCGAAGATGTCATCTGTTATCGGGACTGAAATGGTCTGAACCAAAGGATTGGCCCCTCCGAATGTAAGAGTCGAATTCACCGTTTCATAATCACTTCCTGCCAGAGCAGTAATATCACTGGTGGCAAAATCAACCGTAAACGGGGTTTGAACTGCCCCGCTTAGAGTAACTGTATAGCTCGCCGTTCCGGCATTTTCGTTCACTGTAAATCCTGTGATAACCAGGGTTGCAGCATCGTCGTTTTCAATGGTACCAATACCTGTACCATCAGAGATGGTTACATTGGGATTGGCTACGCCGGCGACCAATACATTGCTTAGGATTGCAGTAAAGGTTTCGTCCAGTTCTACTTTCAGATCGCCGTTAATGGTCACACTGAAGGTTTGGGTTTCGCCTTGTGTACCCACAAAAGTCAGGGTTCCTGAGGCTGGTTCGTAATCATTGTCAGCATCGGTAGCAGTGCCATCACTGGTAGCATAATCTACGGTAACTCCCAATTCAACGGCGTTGCTTAGGGTCACGGTAAAGGTCATCAGCGAGGTACCCGAGTTGCCTTCGGTTATTGAAACGTCGCTGATTGATAGCACTGAACTGTCATCGTTGGTAATGTTGCCGGTACCGGTATTATCCGAAATGGTAATGTCTTTCCCGGTCGCTCCGGTAATGCCGCTTAACCTTACCGGGAAAGTCTCATTTGGTTCAACCATAATGTCCTGATTCACCAAAACGGTTAAGATCTTGGTACCTCCGTTAACAGCTTCAGCCTCGGTGAAAGTTATTGTACCCCCTGTTCCTGAAAAGTCTGAAGGCGCTTTGGCCGTTCCTGTATTTTGTGTAAACCAGGTTACACCATATCCTCCCATTACCTGCGCTCCGCTGTGGGTTAACGTGAAATTAACAGCTGTGGTTCCCGGAACTGTACTGCCTTCTGTTACAGTTACATCGTTTATTGCCACTGTGGCTGCATCATTATCCGTATTGTTAACCGATACATCATCCGGATCAAGCGGATCATAGTTGGGGTCTGTGGTAAGGTCTTCATCAACTGTATTTACAATTGTAAATGCAATTGTTCCGTCTACAACGATATCATCAACTCCGGTCACAGTAATGGTTTGAGGTAAATCCCAATCATCATGGTCAAATGTCAGTTGTGAAATATCCACTGTTCCTTCGGCAGTATTATTGCTTGCAACATTTACAACCACCACAAAATTCTCTGTATCGGTGGCCGGTTTGCTGGTAAGCCTGATGGTAAAGGTGGCTGTGGTCTCGTTCTCACTTACAGTCAGCGAAGTTGGAGTTACAATAAATCCGGCTACGTCGTTATCGATATTGGTCAAGGTAACATCATCAACCGCCATGTTATTGTACTTCGGATCGGCTGAAGAAGCTGCGCTGGTAACAATATCATATTCAACATCACCGTCAACAATAAACTCATCTATTCCGGTAACAGTAACAATTTGAGCTACATTCCAGTTGGCCGGGGTAAAGGTGAGGGTAGTGGCTGAGGTAACATCGCCTTCGGTAAGGTCGTCGCTCGAAAGGGTAATGGTAACCGTGGCTGTTGGTTCAGTATCAAGTACCACACTGAATGAACCGGTTTGCAGGGTTTCGGTGGTTTCGGTATCGATTGGCGTAACAGTGATACCGGCTACATCGTTGTCAATATTGGTGCCGGCTACATCATCGGGATTGGCATTGTAATAACCAGACAGTAAATCAGTGTTGGCCTGATCTATTATCAATTCAATTGTATAGACGATATCATCATCATCAACCAGATCATCAACGCCGAATACATAGATGGTTTGGGGAACGTCCCAGTTGGTTTCATCAAAACAGATGGTTTTGGTTGTTGCCGCTCCCGGACGTGTATTGTCAGTATCAACTATTGTTTCGGTGTTGTCACTGCTTGTGGCAATGATACACACATCCCCTGTCGGAGCAGCTGGCAGCACAACGGTAAACGAATCGGGACCCTGCGCCTGATTCTCGTAAGTCTCAACCGGTCCCCCTGATACAGTTATTGCGCCAGAAGGTAACGCATTCACAGTAACCGTAAATGAACAGGTGTGTGAATTGTCGGCTGCATCATAAGCAATGTATGTTACTGTGGTGGTTCCTACATTGAATGTTGCACTGTTCAATTGGTTGATACCCGATACCTGATGCGCTGCTGTTGTAGCTCCGCTTAAGGCGTAGGTAAGTTCGGTAACTGCGCAGTTATCGCTGTAAGTTGAATTGGGTATGCCTGATACTACTGCATTCAGATCACCTGCATTAGCAACATTTTGAGTAATATTCGAAGGACAATTCACCACCGGATTCTGATTATCCGTTACCACAACATCAAATGTAACGGTTCCTGTATTGGGAACGGTTGCATGGTCAGCCACAGTCCAGGTTACGGTGGTGGTTCCCTGTTGGAACACAACACCATCAAGACTTGTTCCTGTTGCTGGTGAAGCCCCGTTATCAGCTGAATATGTAATAGTTGGATTGTTATCGCAGTTATCCGTTGGATCCCAATCGATATCGCTATGAGTATATGTACAAACTCCGTTATCTGTTACCTCGTTGCGGTCATCCAGATCATCCAGGGTTGGAGCCTGCTGATCAACCACAGTAATTGTATTCGAACAGGTGGCAGTATTTCCGGCAGCGTCGGTTACACGCAGGTAAGCAGTTGGTGTTCCGATTTCTAAACAATCATAAGTTACGGAAGAAGCCCATGTTCCGGCTGTTCCGGTTTTTGAGATTTCATACAATACAATGCCGCAGTTGTCGTTGGATAAATTATCAATATTCGCAGGGGTAACCTCTGCTTCTCCGTTTCGCTGAAGGGCAGCGGTGTATGCCTGGCAAATGGCATTGGGATCTTCATCATCGGTTACCGTTACCGTGAAGACACACGTCTGGCTGTTACCCGACTGATCGGTGGCTGTCCAGGTTACTGTGGTAGCTCCATTTTGGAATACAACATTATTTAATGTGGTACCGGTTGCAGGTGAAGCTCCGTTATTGGCTGAATAGGTTAATGAGGATACTGTGCAGTTATCTGTAGCTGTCGGATTCCATAATGTACCGGAATGTGTATAGGTACAAACTCCATTATCGGTAGTTACCGACTGATTACCGGGGCAGGTCACTCCAAACGAAGGTGCAATCTGATCCTGAACGGTTACTGTGGCATTACATGTAGAAACATTGCCATTGTTGTCGGTTATGGTAAGGGTTACGGTGTTGTCTCCCAAATCACCGCAGTCAAAACTGGTTTGACTGGCTGCCAGTGAAGCAATTCCGCAGGCATCTGTAGAACCGTCATCAATATCATTGGCAGTAATGGTTGCTGCTCCTGATGCGTTCAGCTGAATAGTAATATCCTGACAAACAGCATTCGGATCGGTATCGTCCTCAACAGTAACCGTGGTGGTGCAGGTACTGGTATTTCCGGCAGCATCCGCCACTGTAAGAACTACTGTATTTGAACCAATATCGCCACAATCAAAACTATCAGGGCTTACAACCCTGCTTACAATACTGCAATTGTCGCTTGATCCTACAGAAAGTGCATTGATATTGGCAGCTGATAAAGTATAACTACCATTTGATTCCAATGAAATAGTGATGGGAGTGCATGCTGCAACAGGATCAATATTATCTTCAACCGTTACAGTTGCCTCACAGGTAGAAACATTTCCACTCAGGTCAGTCACTGTCAGGGTAACGGCATTGGCACCCAGATCGTCGCAATCGAAGGTATCGGGGCTAACCGCCAATGACTGAATACCACAATTATCGCTTGAACCATTGTTTACATCTGTAGCGGTAATGCCTGCACCTCCGGCTGCATCAAGCTGTATTGTTACATCCTGGCAAACAGCAACAGGATCTTGAGTATCATTTACTGTAACTGTGAAGAAACAATTGCCGGTATTTCCTGAACCATCGGTAGCGGTCCAGGTTATTGTGGTAACACCTCTGTTGAAAGTAACTCCGGCCAGGCTGCTGCCCGAGCCGGTTGTTACACCCGTCAGGGTATAGCTCAGGCTGGCAATCGTTGCACAACCATCGGTGGCGGTGGCATCCCAGCCTGTTCCTGAATGAGTATAGGTACAAACATCGGTATCTGTGCTGACAATCTGGTTTTCTACCGGACAGGTAACCACCGGATTTACAGCATCCACCACAGTTACGGTAGAAGTACAGGTAGAATTGTTGCCGTAATCGTCTGTTATGGTCAGGGTTACGGTGTTGGGGCCCAGGTTGGCACAGGTGAACGATGAAATATCAATGCTGAGTGCAGGTGTTGCATCGCAGTTATCGGTTGAACCGTTGTCAACATCAACAGCCGTAATGCTTGCATTTCCGGCAGCATCAAGGTTAACGGTGATATCCTTGCAACGGGCCACTGGTGGCAGGTTGTCCACCACGGTTATGGTGGTGGTACATTCGTCAAATTGCCCGCCCGGGTCGGTTACCCTTAGGGTGACGGTATTACCGCCAATGTCAGAACAATCGAAAGTATCGGGAGTAACAGTGGTGGTAAGGGAGGTAGCACAGTTGTCTGCTGAGCCTGATGAAAGGTCATTAAGGTTATCCTGGTCCAGCACCCAGTTGCCCGAAGCATCCAACGCTACGGTGATGGGGTTACATACTGCATTGGGAGGAGTATTGTCAACCACAGTTACTGAAGCATCACAGGTTGAAGTGTTTCCGTTGTTGTCGGTAACGGTAAGCGTAATAGTTTGGGTGCCTGCATCGCTGCAATCAAAATCAGTCTGGCTGGCTGAATATCCGGAAATACCGCAGGCATCGCTGCTGCCGGCATTCAGGCTGGCGGGATTGAGAACTGCCTGTCCAAGAGCATCAAGTGTTAAGGTAGCGCTGGTGCATACGGCAGTGGGCGGGGTAACATCCTGTACAGTTACCACAGCATCGCAGGTAGCAGTATTTCCGCTGCCATCGGTTACGGTGAGGGTTACGGTATTGGTTCCTACATCGGCACAGTCGAAAACACTTGGTGAAACGGAAAGAGTAACCGGGCCGCTGGGGTCAGTTGAACCGGCACCGATGGCGGCTATATCATCTTCATCCAGGGTGTAGTTTCCGGTTGCATCCAGATCAATGGTTAATGGGTTACAAACCGCAGTCGGTGCTTCTTCGTCTGTAATAATTACCTGATAACTTCCGGTAGTTGGTCCGTTGCCGTGGATATCGGTGGCGCTCCATACCACCGTGTGGGTACCAATACCAAACTGAACACCCATAATTGAGGTGTTTGGATCAATTCCGACAGGTGCACCACCATCAATGGTATAAGTTACAAGCTGTACTTCACAATTATCAGTAATAACAGGATCCCAGTCAGCATCAGCAATTATATTCGAAGTGTAATAATTCTCTCCCGGATCAGTAGAACGGGTTTGTGTACCCACAGTGACCACCACCGGAGGTTCAGGATCGGATATGGTGAAAATTGTAACACAGGTAGCATTGACATTTCCGCTCATATCATAAAGCCTCCAGATTACCTCATTCGTGCCCACGGGAAGCTGCACGCCCGCCAGGGTTGTAAGTAAATCAGAACCGACTTCTGTTCCGCTATTTATTTGGTAGGTAAGCTTCCATACATCATCGTTATCATCGAAACCATAGGGGTCGTATTCAGAACCGGGGACTGTATAGAAACACTCACCAGGATCGGAATTTTTATCAACAGTGGCAGCAGGACAATTTGTAATTACCGGATTTTCATCATCCTCAATAATAATTATAATTGTGCATGAAGTTATATTACCACTGGCATCGGTAACAGTCCAGTTCACATTGTGTGTTCCGATTTCAAACTGCTCTCCCTGCAAACTGGTAGTATTGTCCCAATCATTGCTTAAAGTATAATTACAGTTATCTCCATAATCTGTGGGATCAAATTCAGTATTTGAAACTGAGTAATATGGTTCTCCTTCGTCTGTATTACGGACAAACTCATTTAAGCCGGTACCTGTCCCGACCGGGCACACAAGCGTTGGCGCAATTTCATCCAATACAGTTACATCGAATGTATAGCTAAATGCATTGCCGGCCTCATCAACCGTAGAGATGGTTACCGGGGTTACCCCAACCGGGAAAACATATCCGGGTACCGCATAATCAGGAGTGTATATTAAAGTCAGATTTGTAGAAACATTATCAACAATTACGGGCGGGGTATAATTTACTGCTGCAGAACAACCATTTACCACCGGAACTGTAATATTTTCAGGAAGATTAGTTACCCTGGGGGGCTCAGTATCAATAACATACACATAAAAGTTGGCAGAACTCTCATTGTCACTGTCGTCTTCGGCAACCCAGGTAACAACATTCTCTCCCAGGGGAAACTGATACCCGCTGAGCGTTGGCAGGTTTAATGTATTAACCAATTTTGTAACAATACCGCAGTTGTCAACAGCAACAACATCGTCAAACTCATTGCCCTGAACAGTGTAATAATTCTGGTGCAGGTCAGTACTACGGGTCTGATTACCGGGAACGGTAATTACCGGGGCTTCATGATCTTCAATAGTCAGTGTAAATGAACAGGACGCTGCGTTTCCATTTCCATCAGTAGCTGTCCAGGTGATGGGGATTTGTCCGGTACCAGGGCCATTATTACTACCCCTTGGAATAGAGACACCCGAAAGTGTATTGCTCCCTGAAATCAATTCCAGAGTTTCAGGATGGGTAAAACTCCATGTTATATTTGGAGTGGAACAATTATCGTCGAAAGCTGTCGGATCAAGTTCATTCCCTAACCCGATATATGCGCAGGTACCGGCATTGGTGCTGCGGGTTTTGTCGCTTACACAGGATATTGTCGGCGGGGTGTCAGTAATCACCACATTAAATATACAAGTGGAAATATTCCCCGAATTATCAGTTGCAGTATAAGTTACTTCTGTTGTACCCACTGGGAACAATTGGCCGGGAGAGTGTGTGGAGATAAAACTGGCTACGCCTGAACAGGCATCAGTTGCAATGAGACTAGGCCATGTGGCAATCGCTGTACAGTCCTCCCCCTGTGCTTCCGCCGTAACATCAGAAGCAGGGCAGTTTTGTATTACCGGCCCTTCATTATCCACAACAGTTACTACCTGAGTATGAACTGAGGTATTTCCGCTGGCATCGGTAAAGGTCCAGCGAACATTGTTGGGCCCAACGTCAAAAGGCATTACCAATCCAAGGTCATTGGCGATAATAATGTCTCCGGGTAAAGTACAGTTATCGGCAGCTGTTGGTGAATCGGGTATCTGCGTTGATATGCAGGTTCCCGGATCTACATTATAGGTTACATCCGGAAAAGGCAGATTCATAACCGGGGCCTCGGTATCAATCACCGTTACAGTATAAACACAAGTTTCATTGTATGTATTGCCTCCTATCTCCTGGCTGGCTGTCCATGTTACTGTGGTTGTTCCGGTGGAGAAAATGGCACCGTTTAAAGTCGTATTTGACGGGGCATATGGCCTGACTCCCGGATTACTGGTCTGAATATTATGGGTAAGGGTGCGGCCCGGGATTATTGAAAGATTCTCCCACGTCGGATTCAGATCATCATTACCTATTATATAATCACAATTTGCCGGCCCGGCACTGAATGTAGCATTTTCCGGGCAGCCAAGCAGGGGATCAAATGAATCCACCACTGTAATGTTTACCGTACAGGTAGCGGTGTTGCTGCTCAGGTCGGTGGCAGTCCAGGTAATGTCATGGTTGCCAATTCCAAGCTGGGTTCCGTTAAGGGTGGAACTATTGTTCCGGTTATTCAAATATGACTGCAACTGACAGTTATCCGACGGAGTAGGTTCAAATTCATCACCAATAACGGTGTAATAACTTACCTCAAGATTATCGAACTGACGGTAATAGATAGTGGCCGGACATGCAATGGTGGGAGGAATATTGTCTGCTACGGTAACGGTTTGGGTGTGATATATATAATTGCCGTTCTGGTCGTGTACAGTCCAGTAAACATTGGTAGTGCCAATGTTAAATGTTGTTCCTGAGGGTGAACGGGTTGCAGAAATACTTCCGCTGGCAGTACAATTATCTGACAGTGTAGGCGTGCCTACAACAACTCCGGTAGCCTGACAACTTCCAGCGTTAACATTTACAGTAACATTGGCCGGCCAGGTAACATCCGGGTCCTGGTTGTCTTCAACAGTAACAACAAACTCACAACAGGTGTTTACGTTTGCACTTTCGGTAGCAGTCCAGATTACTGTAGTAGCAACATCACCCGGGAAAACAGCTCCGGCCAGGGTGGTAGAACTGATTGCATAAGGAAGTGTTCCCGGATCTCCGGTTTGAATATTGTGGGTTAAGGTTACAGTGGGAGAGGATTGTGTGCTGCTGACATCAAATTCTGTTCCAACCACTGTGTATGAGCATTCATCTTCGTCAGTATTTCTGTATTGGTTTCCGCGGCAGGTTACTGGTGGGGGATCAGCGGTACGAATGTCTAGATTAATGGTACAACTGCTTGAGTTCCCGGCATTATCGGTAACTGTCCAGGTAATAGTGGTAACCGTATTCGGAACCTGAACTCCGGCCAGAGTGGTTCCAGTAACCGGCGCACCTCCGTTAAAGCTGTAAGTTATGGTTATTGGATATGAACATTCAAAAATAGCATACGGATCAAACTCATGATCACGCACTGTATAATAGGTCTGGCCAAAATCCTGCTGACGGCACAATGAACCGGGGCAACTTAATGCAGGAGCATCATCATCAGTAACAGTTACAATTTGTGTATCGGATGCAACATTTCCATATTGATCTTCTGCATACCATGTAACAGGTGTGCTTCCAATTGGAAATCCCCAGTATCCGTAGTAACTATCAATGTTGTTCCAAATAATAATTGAACCTTCACAATTATCAGAGGTAACCGGAGTTCCAAGGTTTACTCCTGTTGCCCAGCAACCTGAATTGGTAGTGGTATTGATATCAGGAGGCGCCACAATAGAAGGTGCCTGATTGTCTTCAACCCAAATGTATTGACTACATGTATTGCTGTAAGGAATTCCATTAATTGTTTGCGAAGCAGTCCAGGTAACGAGGGTTCCTCCAAGTGGAAATTCTGCATTGTCGAGTGTTGTGTTTAATGGTGCTCCGGCAAAATTATGAGTTATAGTTGCCGCTGGTGAAGTGGATGTTGCATCTAATCCTGTACCCGAAACAGTGTAGGTGCATCCGCTACCTGCATCAAATAACTGATCTCCTCCGCAACTAATAGGCGGATACAATTCCGATACCACAATCACATCAAAAGTACAGGTGGTTGAATTTCCTGCAGCATCTTCGGCTGTCCAGGTAATGGTGTGGGCACCAACCGGTAGCTGTACTCCGTTAAGTGAACCCAATCCGTTATAACTGTTTACATAAGAAGTAACTGCACAATTATCCGTAGCAACCGGAGTAAATTCCCCTGTCCCAACCGTATAATAATTCTGTCCATCATCCACAACCCTTACATAATCATTCGCCGGACAATTGATTACCGGATCGGTGTTGTCAATCACGGTAATATTCATCGTCTGGGTATTGGTATTGCCGTAAAAATCGCGCACAGTCCAGGTAACAACAGTTGTACCAACCGGGAATACGGCATAGTTCAGAGAACGATAATTGTTGTAATCGTTCCGGATAAATAAATTTTCCTCGGTACAGTTATCATCCGGAAGCTGGGGATCAAATTCAGTTCCTGAAACAGTGTAATTACAGCTGTTTGTTGAAGCATCTCTGGTGGTATTGGAAGTCAATGTATAGGTAGGTGGGGTAACATCCAGTACTTCTACTTCAAACTGCTGGGTAACGCTATTGCCTGAAGCATCGCTCAATGTCCACACCACTACAGTAATACCTACAGGGAATTCGAATCCCTCAAGAGAGCTACCCGAATTTTGATTGTTAACCAGAATTGGGTCAGGACAGTTATCGGTTACGGCTGGATCAAACTCAGTTCCCACGGCGGTGTAATAACAAACACCTGAAGGAGCATTTCGGGTCTGATCGCCTATGGTGGAGGTAAACGAAGGAGGGATTATATCCCTGATGGTTACAATAAAAGTACAGATGTTGGTATTACCGGCAAGGTCAGTAATGGTCCATTCAATGGTATGCGGGCCGGCCGAAAGCACGGTGCCCGCCAAAGAGGTGGAAGCTCCCCCCGAAACACCATCAACAAAATACTCAAGATCGAGATCAACAACATCATCGCAGTTGTCTGATAAATTGGTCGGATCAAATTCGGTTCCCGATACGGTGTAAGTACATCCGCTGCCTGGCGCAGTGCGAATTTCGTTTCCGTAACAGACAAACTGAGGATGCTGATTGTCGGATACATTAATAAGTACCGGAGCAGCAGTTGTAATTCCTCCGTTCACATCACTTACTGTCCAGGTAATTATATAAGGAAAGGCCGATTTCGGTAACTGAACGCCAGCCAGTGTATTGGTTCCGCTACCTACAACATCACCATCATTGGTTATCAGATAGGCGGGGGGAATCAGGTTGCAATTGTCCTGAAGATTGGTGACATCAAAACTGATATCGGGAATGGTGTAATAACACTGACCCGGATCTGTATTTTTGGCATGAGGACCGGGATCGGGCTGGGTAAACGTAGGATTCTGGTTATCGGTAACCACTACAACAATTGTACAACTTGAGGTATTACTAGATCCGTCGGTTACCGTCCATTCAATATTATGTGTTCCGGCTGGCAATTGTTTATTCTGCAATGTACTGGTGCCATCAAATGAATTGGTAGCGGTTACCGGACAGCCGTCATCAGTGGTGGGATCAAATTCAAGACCCTGCACCGTATAAAAGCAATAAGAAGCGTCAGTATTCCTTGCAAAAGGACTTCCTTCCGGACAAATAATGGTAGGTGGTGTAAGGTCATTCACAATCACATTGAAACTCATCAGGGAAATATTTCCAGCTTCATCCTCTGCCCGGTAACGAATCAATGTAGTTCCTACCGGGAAATTACTACCATTTGTTAATCCGCCAACCTGACTAAAAATAATACCCGGACAATTATCATCAACCGTTGGTTCTGTCCAGGAAACCACTGCTGAACAACCTTCGGAAATATTAACAATTATATCAGATATAGGAGTGATGGCCGGAGGGTCATCATCATTTACCGTAAGCCTGAAGGTGCTGGTACTGGTGTTGGTGCCATCGCCCGCAGTCCATGTAATGATGTTAACCCCTTTAAGCATCAGTTGCCCGGCAAGCGTGGTTGAACCATTTGCCACAGTGGCACCCGTAACCGACCAGGTCAGGATAATATTCCCTGAACAGTTATCATTTACCGTGGGATCAAACTCAGCGCCAACCACTGTATATCCACAGGCATCGCTGTCGGTTCCGCGTATCTGATTACCGATACCCACAATAACCGGAGCCTGGTTATCAGCAACAGTTATAGTAAAAGTTAATGGCTCTGCAGTGGTGTTGCCCGAACCATCGCTTGCCGACCAGCTGATTATATTGGCGCCAACATTCAACTGTTTTCCGGCCAATGATCCGGTGCCACTTATAGTGGTTGCCCCGCTTACCGAATATGATAAGGTAGCCCCCGAACAGTTGTCCACCGCTGCGGGGTCAAACTCTGTACCATTAATTATATAGTAACAGTATCCTGAGGTGGTGTTCCTGTTACCGCTTACAGTCGTGGCAGTGGGCGTAATGGCAGGAGCCAGATTGTCCTCAACTGTAACGATTGATGTACATGTGCTGGTGTTGCCTGCGGCATCCCTCACTGTAAGGGTTACTGTATTGGATCCTATATTGGAACAATTAAAGGTTGTTTTATTTAGTGTAAGGATTAGACTGCCATCAGCCGTACAGTTATCGGAAGAACCATTGTTAACCTGGGCTGTGGTCAGCGTTGCCTGTCCGGAACTGTTCAGCGTAAGCGTTACATCCTGACAAAGCGCTGACGGGGGGGTGTTATCGGAAACGGTGACATTAAAGGTACATGGGTTGCTCACATTGCCAGAACCGTCAGTAACAGTATAGGTAACAGCAGTAGTCCCTACATTGAATACCGAACCGGGTAAATGTGACTTCGTCCACACCAGGTTTCCCGAGGGTGTGCAGTTATCGGTAGCCGTCGGCTCAGTCCAGCTTACTACTGCTTCGCAGAGGGTGGCTCCGGGACCGGTTACTGCCGAAATATTGGAAGGGCACCCGCTGATAACTGGTTTTACCAGATCGTTGACTGTAACCGTAAATGAACAGGCCGCACTGATGTTGCCGGCAGCATCGGAGGCGGTATAGGTTACTGTGGTGCTACCCACATTAAATACTGAACCGGGTGTATGCGATTTGTTCCATATCAGGCTGCCCGAAGGAGTACAGTTGTCGGTGGCGGTGGGTTCCGTCCAACTCACCGTAGCAGAGCATGATCCCGATCCTGCGGTGCGGGTAATATTGGCCGGACATCCGCTGATTACCGGGGCCTGGGTGTCGCTCACCGTAACTGTAAACGAACAGGTGGCGGTATTGCTGGCAGCATCGGTTACCGTCAGCTGAACTGTGGTGGTTCCTACATTAAATGTCTGTGTGCCGGGTTGGCCGCTTCCGCTAAGAATAGTAGCTCCCGTTGTATTCCATGAAAGTGAGGAGCCGCTGCAGTTATCCCCAAATACAACCGTTGGTATTGCCACACCGGCCGAACACTGATTCAGTGTATTTGAGACAGCAATGTTGTCCGGGCAGGTAACCGTGGGATTTTCGGTGTCATTCACTGTTACGGTAAAGGTGCAGGTCGCGGTATTCAGCGATGCATCTGTTACCGTAAGTAAAACCGTAGTTAATCCCACATTAAAGGTTTGTACACCGGGTTGGCCTGTGCCATTTATTGTGGTTGCACCGCTTGTGCTCCAGGCAAGTGAAGATCCACTGCAGTTATCATCAAAAACTACCGTCGGTATCGCCACACTTGCCGAACATGAACCCGGGGTATTGTTTTCCGATTGATTGGCGGGACAACTCACCGTAGGATCTTCATTATCGGTAACTGTAACCGTAAAGGAGCAGGTTGCTGTCAGGGAAGCACCGTCAGTTACCGTAAGGGTTACGGTGGTTTCTCCGGTATTGAATATTTGTGTGCCGGGTTGTCCGGTTCCGCTTAGCAGGGTGACACCGGTCGTGCTCCATGCCAGGGAAGGACTGCTGCAGTTATCGCCAAATACAATGTTTGGAATGGTTACTTCCGCTGTACATTCCGAAGCATCAGTATTTACGGAGATGTTTGAAGGACAGGTAACCGAAGGCGCATCGTCATCGGTTACAGTAACCGTAAAACTGCAACTGGCAGTGTTTGCCGGAGAGGCTCCGTCAGAAACCAGTACCGAAACCGTAGTAACCCCTGAATTAAAGACTGCGCCATTTAACGTAGAATTTATGGTGCCGGTGGTTTCACCAGAAAGTGTATATACAATGGATCCTACAGTACAGTTGTCGGTAGCGGTTACATCCCATGCTGTTCCACTGTGGGTATAAGAACAAAGTCCGTTGTTGGTGGTGGCAGTTTGATTGCCTGGGCAGAAAGTAATAGTTGGGTTTTGTGAATCTTGAATTGAAACGGTAAAACTGCATTGTGCTGTGTTTCCGGCTACGTCGGTTACAGTCCAGGTAACTGTGGTGGTTCCGGGCTGGAAAACGACTCCATTAAGATTGGTACCGGTAGCAGGAGAAGCGCCGTTGTTGGCTGAATAAGTTACAGAAGCTACCGAGCAGTTGTCGGCACCCGCAGGATTCCATGCTGTTCCTGAGTGGGTATAAATACAACCTGCAGCGGCGGGTACTATCTGATTACCTACACAACTTATAGTAGGATTTACATTATCAATCAGGGTAACGTCAAAATTGCAGCTGGCCTCATTTCCTGCTTCATCGGTTGCGGTTAGGGTTACCTGTTGAACTGTGTTGTGATTAGATATGGTTGTTCCCGGAGAGGGGGATTGAGTTACAGTAATTGAACCAGATGCAGTACAATTATCAGAAACAGTGGCCAGGCTGCGGTAGTCGGGAAGGGCGGCCGAACAACCGGTGGTTGGATTTGGATTCAGCGTTTGATTACCCGGGCAGGTAATGCTGGGCGGGGTGTTTTCGAGCAGAACGGTATAGGAAACAGCAGTGGTACAGGCAGGAGTTGAACCGCTGATGGCGCGCACAGTGTAATTTGTATTGGCTGTAATTGATGTCTCATAGGGCAGGTCTGCAATCTTGCTGGTGTTGGCGGCATTCCACAACTCATAGGTATTGCCGTTGGTGGCAGTTGCCGAAATGGTGAAATTTGCCCCCGGGCATTGCCGGGTGGATGGAAGTACTGAAACAGAAGATGGCAAAGGGTTAACGGTAATGGTCACCGATCCCGAAAGGGGAGTCACATTCACGGCCGGATCACCAAATGTAACACTCACCAGGGTATAGGTCGTGGTTACTGCAGGTGAAACCGTGATAGGATCACCCTGCACCGGACCCGCATCCGGATCACAATTACTGTTGTAGTTATTTACAGTATAATTACTGACCCCATCAGTATAAACTACAGTCCAGGGCGCAGCTCCCGCGCAGATGACCACATCAATGGTTGTACTTTCACCGGCGCAAACCGAGGTCGGACCGTTTTCTGATATCGTGGCCTGAGCTGACGCTAGCTTTGCAGACAGCAGCATAATTACCAAAACAGAAAGAGCAGTTAAAGCGCGAATGTCAACTGCTGCATAATTCTTCCACCTGTTCACTGAATGTAATTTTATCGCCATAGTGTTTTGTGTTACCCGGATCCAAAATTTCACTAATTATCTATCTGTTAGACAGTTAGTGGTTTACAAAAATAAAGGTATGTAAACTGTCTGGTTTACATACCTTTATTATAACTCTGTTATAACTTTCCGTCAGCAAAGTTCATTATATTGTTTACAGACAAAATCAAAATCCCTGTTTTGATGAAGCCAATGATTTAATATCCCTATTTTACTCATCCGATAGTCGAGTCTTAACATTTACTCAACTGATTGATGGCAATTTTTGTAAAGATATTGTGTCAGGTATTTATATTTTTTTACACATTTTGTAACTTTTAAACACTAAATTGTTGATAAGGACTAAAACAACTCCATTTTCTCCCTTTTCCCCCTTAACGGTAAAACAATCAAATATTCACTTTTTCAAATCCTGAATTCTTATATCACTGTTTATCTGGTTGTTAAGAAATTAAATTTTGGTTCTTACTATTATAGAGCCGAAGTAGCAAGTATGTAAACAACAGATCCAGTTTAAAACATATTTCCATAAATATGTAAAAAAATTTACCTGCCTGCTTAATGGCTTCTCTAAGCTATTTAATTCACTATATTACAAACCATTAAAAAATTTGCCACAATGTTACCTTAAAAAGATACCTGAGACAGTACTGCCTTCTAAGGCAATGATATACATAGCTTTATCTGAATATAATCCGATACTGACCGGCTTAGGTGATTTAATATGAAGCTAAAATAACTATGCTGCTCTTGATATAGTTATTTATTTCGATTCTAAATTAGATTGTCGCTTCGGTCTTGTTTTCAATTATGTCATTGAATATTATATCTGATTGACAATTAATATTTTGCAGAATATCGAAGCAATGCAATCCAAAAGTAAGCAACAATTACTCTTCCTCCCGGATAAATTACACCAGCAAGAATCCCTCAAAAATTGTTAATAACTTATAATAAACTCATTTTAAAGTACATACAGATATTAAATACAAATCTTTCTTTCATTAATGCATCAATAAAAATCAGAAAACTTCGATCAAAGTATAGCCGGCAACAAGGTTAGACTCCTGTTTTTCTGTGCTATATAATCAAAAACCCGGTTAATCCCCGGTAAAAATCTCCATTTACAGGGATAATAATCTAAATAAACCCTGATCTGCGTAATTTTTCAAAAAATCAAAAGACCCCGCCTGGTATAAAGAGGGTTGTATCTGATTTGAAAAATTCCGGGTTTGCCATCACAAGGCGATGAATAATCCTGATTTAAGGTCCAAAAAATATTCAATTAAAAGCAACACCCGTTCATCTTTCCGGCTAATCATGCGGAACCACATTCATGGTTATCTTTATGCGGAGCAAGTGTGCAACCGTTTTTTCAGCGTGAAAATAAAATGGCATGATTAAATCATCAGGCTTACATCCACCGCTTCCGCTTGAAGAGGAAGATCATAGATCCTGCCAGCAACACCATAAAAATCATCAGCAGCCAGAATGAGTTAGGGTCATTCTGAAAGGGCAGTCCCACATTCATGCCGTAGAGGCTGGCGATAAACGTCAGGGGCAGCAGTATGGACGAGATCAGGGTGAGCACCTTCATAATTTCGTTGGTGCGGTTGGTCTGCAGCGAATCAAAGGTCTTTGACAGTCCTTCCACAATCTCCTGGTAGTCTTCCGTCATATCCCACATCTTCTGGTAATAATCGAGGATATTGCCCCAGTAATCTTCCATATCCTCTGCAAATCCGGCGATATCGCCCGACTCAAACTTGTGGAACAGCCTCAGCTGTGGCTTGAATACCGTGTTTACCAGGATAATGTTTTTCCGGGTCAGCGAAATCCGTTCGATGGTGCGTTCGGCTTTCTTGTTGAAAAGGTCCCGGTTGATCAGCTCCACTTCCACCCCCAGCTTGCTCAGCAAAGAGAGCGACTCCAGCATCAGGTGTTCGAGGATTTTATAGAGCAGCGCATCGCTGGTGGTCACCTGCCGCACCTGGTAGGTATCGTCGGGTTCGCGTCCGCTGTTGAAGAGGTTTTTCACTACCCAGTGCGACTTTCCGATGGTGATGATGTAATCCTTTCCCCAGAAAATTTTCACCTCTTTTACCTTCAGAAAACGGTTCCAGCGGTCGAAATAGGGGAAATGAAGAATCAGGAAGTAATAATCGTCGTAAATGTCGATTTTGGGGCGCTGGTTGGTCTTGCTGCGGCAATCCTCGATATCGAGGGGATGAAAGTGAAAATTGTCCTTCAGGAACTGCAGGTCCTGGTCGGAAGGGTCAAGTATATGGTGCCACTTAACGGTCCCTGTTGTGATGGTTTCAATCATAAGCCCTCCCGCTTTGATATCAATGATTATTATCTACATTCCCGGTGGATTTGGAGGGGTAAAAGTAAGGAAATTTCATTGATCTGATTGAAGTTTACCGTGTTTTTCATCAAGCATGCCAATCGATACCAATTGAGTATGATGGTGTCGGCATAAACCGGAAAAACAATAATTTTGGCAAACCAAAAACAGGTCTTACTGTTTTCAGTATTTAATACAACAAACAGCTTTCCAAATGGACAAAGAGAAAAAAGAAGGCCGCTACCAGCGCCTCTTTACCCAGATAGAACAACTGCTTCAGAAAAGTCCCGACCAGACGGCGGCCATGGCGACCATTGCCGCGGTGCTTTATCATAAAATGGAATACTTCTTCTGGTGCGGGTTTTACCGGGTGGATGGACAGCGGCTGATTGTGGGTCCGTACCAGGGTCCGGCGGCCTGCCAGGTGCTTGAGGGCAGGGGCGTCTGCCTGGCTGCCGCGGAGCAGAATCAGACGCTGGTGGTGCCCGATGTGCATAAGTTTCCCGGCCATATCGCCTGCGACTCCCGCTCGCTAAGCGAAATCGTTGTGCCCGTGAGGGATGCGAATGGCAGGATTACCGCTGTGCTGGATGTCGACAGCAAAGAACTGAACTCCTTTGATGAGACCGATGCCGCTTCTCTTGAGCAGATTACCGCGCTGCTGAGCCGGTTTTAATTAACACCTGATGTTTCGGGCCTGCAATTGAATATTATACACTTCCAAATCTCAAAGTATAAGAATGGTCAGGCTGGCCCATTCCGTTTGTGGCATGCCTGAAATCAAACGAATATAGAGTTACATTCTATCATAAACCGGAGGTTGAATCCATTCAGCTTTTCGTAGTCAGCTAACCTTCGCTCATTACCCTGACTTCAGGACCATTCAATGTTTTCTCCATTTTTTGCATGATCAGAAAGTACAGAAAGATCCAGACATGCAAAAAAATATTCTTTGTGTTTTTGTGCTTTTGTGGCATCTTTCTTAAGGTAAAGTCTCAAAGTAAATTTCAGCACATTTAATAACGAAATGGTTCTGTTTTCTCTGTTGGAAGTTTCTTTCAAATAAATTACCACGGTTAATTGTTAAACAAAGCGCGCCAACGGCTGTTTTTGTTAACAAACTTCGCTAACTTTACACCTGAAATCAACAAATACGACCGTTATGACACTTGGCATTATCCTGGTTATCAATCCCAAGAACACTTCTTCGAAAATCGCGGTTTACAAAGATTCCAAACTTTGTTTCCTGAAGACCATCAAATACACCGACGAGCAGATTGCGGCCTGCGGAACCATTCCCGGGCAGCTCGAGATGCGGAAAAATGCCATACTGCAGGAGCTGAAGGACAACGACATCAACATCAACAAGCTGAAAATCGTGATCGCGCGGGGCGGGCTGGTCAAACCGGTAAAATCGGGGGTTTACGAGGTCAATGACAGGATGCGCGAGGACCTGCTGAAAGGGGTGATGGGCATGCATGCCACCAACCTGGGGGGTATCATTGCCGCCGATATCGCCGCATTAAACAACGCGAAGGCCATCATCGCCGATCCGGTGGTGGTGGATGAGCTCGAAGAGGTTGCCCGTATTTCGGGACATCCTTTGTTTGAACGGAAATCAATATTCCATGCCCTGAACCAGAAAGTGGTTGCCCGTAAGTATGCCAAATCCATCAACCGGAAATACGACGAACTGGGATTGCTGGTGGTACATGCAGGAGGCGGCGGCATTTCGGTGGGCGCGCACAAAAACGGAAAAGTGGTGGATACCAATCAGGCTTTCGACGGCGACGGCCCCTTCTCCATTGAACGTGCCGGAACCCTGCCTGCAGGCGATCTGGTAAAACTCTGCTTCTCGGGCAAATATTCCGAAAAGGAGGTTATGGAAATGATCACCGCTAAGGGCGGCCTTTACGGATACCTCGGCACTACAAGTCTTACCACCATCGAAAAGCGCATTGCCGAAGGCGACGAAAAAGCGGCTTTCATCATGTATGCCATGGCTTACCAGCTTGCGAAGGAGATCGGTGGCATGTGCACGGTGCTTGATGGCAAACCCGATGCCATCATACTGTCGGGAGAGTTGTTCAACAACAGCAACTTTACCCGTGACCTCAGCCGCAAGATTGAGAAAATCGCCCCCATCGCGTTGTATCCCGATGAAAATGAAGTGGACGCTCTGGCGATGAATGCCATTGGCGTGATGAAAGGCGAAATTGAAGTGTTGCAGTATAGCTAGCGGATTATGATCGGGGCGAATGCTTCCCTTTTTGATCGCTCCCGGTCCAAAACAACGGAAGGCACGGATGTCCCGTCCGTGCTTAAATTGCAACTCATCAAAGTTTAATCGTCTTTTTCACACCTAACAGGTTAGAAGAAAACCTGTTAGGTGGATCCTTGTCCCCTTTCTCCCCCTCACCGCAGGCGCGGACGTCCCGTCCGTGCTTAAAGTGTATCTTATCAAAGTTTAATCGTCTTTTTCACACCTAACAGGTTAGAAAAAAACCTGTTAGGTGGATCCTGAAAATTTATTTTTATCATGTTGAAAATAATCAAACAAGATCATGCATTTATATATCATGATGAAAATTAAATGGTATCTTTGTATATTCATTTAACATACTGATAATATGGATCTGCAAAGTTATATTTCACGTCCGGCCTATCTGACTAAGGTTGTTCCCTTTATCAATAAACCGGTTATAAAGGTTTTCACCGGTCAGCGCAGATCAGGGAAAAGCTATCTTTTGCTGCAAACCATCGATTACATCCGTAAAAATTATCCTGACAGTAATTCGATTTATATTAACAAAGAACTTCCTGATTTTAACTTTATTAAAGATGATGAAACCCTATGGTCATTTATCAAAAGTCAGCATCAGGAGGGAAAAAAAGCATTTGTATTTATAGATGAGATTCAGGAAATATTCCTATTTGAAAAAAGTCTCAGGGGATTACTTGCCGCAGGAGATTATGATATTTACTGTACAGGCAGCAATGCCACAATGTTGTCCGGAGAACTGGCCACACTGTTATCCGGCAGGTATATAGAAATCAATGTTCATACCTTGTCTTTCAGCGAATTTCTCCGGTTTCACCAACTCGATAAGTCTGTTTCTTCGCTCACCAAATACATGGTTCAAGGGGGAATGCCTTTTCTGGTTCATCTTGAAGACAACGACCTGGTAAGGCAGGAATATCTTCGCAATGTTTTGAACACCATCCTTTATAAAGACATAGTACAGCGGTTCAATGTGAGGAATTTTACATTCCTTCACAACCTGATGGTTTATGTTGCAGACAACACTGGAAGCCTGCTTTCAGCAAACCGGATCAATGAATACCTGAAATCACAGAAGCTTAATGTGTCAACCGTTACCATACTCGATTACCTCCATTTTCTTGAGTCCTCATACCTGGTTCACCGGTTAAAGCGTTACGATATCAATGGACATAAAATATTTGAAATAAATGACAAGTATTACTTTGAAGATCTTGGTTTGCGTCACACGCTCCGGCCTTATAACCCGAAAGAAACCAATAAATACATCGAAAATCTTGTATTTAAACACTTACTCAATAATGAATACCAGGTATTTGTCGGCAAACTCGGCGACCGCGAAATTGATTTTATAGGATGGAAAGGCGATTCAGTAATCTATATTCAGGTGGCCCTATCTGTTTCCGAACCGAAAACCTTTGAACGGGAATTCGGGAATCTTTTGCTGATCCGGGACAATCACCCTAAATATGTTGTAACGCTCGATGAATATGCAACAGGTAATCACGAGGGAATTAAACATTTAAACCTGAGAGACTTTCTGATGATGGAACTTTAAGGCATCTTTTACTTCTGCTGATTTGTCTTTTTTACACCTGAAAGGTTAAAAGAAAACCTGGTAGGTGAATCCCGGAAACCGCAGGCGCGGACTTCCCGTCCGTGCTTAAATTGCAACTTATCAAAGTTTAATCGTCTTTTTCACACCTAACAGGTTAAAAGAAAACCTGTTAGGTGGTTCCTTGAAACGGTTGGCGCGGACGTCCTTAACCAGAAACTTTTCCCCTTTCCCTCCCTCTCCCCTTCCCCATTACTCACCTTCTCCACAGCCCGCTGCGGTTCATAAAAATAACTCTTTCAATAAAGAATTATATTTAATTACCTCATCAAAGGAGTTCCCATATTTCCAAAACCCGCTATCCAGTTTAGAAAAGGAAACAAATTTCAGCACCTCCCCTGATAACCATTTTTAAATTCTCCATGAATTTTTATTAATTTTGCAGCACTGATCAACAAATCAGTCATTTAAATACACAAGCATTGGAAGATCCTGATCTTGATCCTTCTTTACAGGCGTTTACCTTATTACTCAGCGCTTTTCAAGGCCCCGTCAGCCCCGGCATCATTGCCGGATTCATCCTCATCATTCTTCTTCTGATCCTGTCGGCTGCCATCAGCGGATCCGAAATTGCATTCTTCTCCCTGAGTCCCAATCAGCTGAACGACCTTAAGACGGATACCGGAAAGAAAAGCCGCATCATCCGTGAATTGCTGGAAAAGCCCAAACGACTGCTTGCTACCATCTTGATAGCCAACAATTTTGTGAATGTAGCCATCATCATCATCTCCTCCTACCTGATGATGGGTCTGTTCGATTTCAGTGGTTCCCCGGTATTGGGGTTTCTGGTTCAGGTAGTCGTTGTTACGGCGCTGATTCTGATGTTCGGAGAAATCATGCCGAAGATCTTTGCCACCCAGTATGCCGTTGCAGTGGCATATTTTATGGCTCAGCCTATGCTGGTCCTCAGGGGCATATTCTCCCCCCTGAGTTCCCTGCTGGTGAAATCAACCAACCTGATCGACAAAAGGATTGAACGCAAAGGACACGAAATCACCATTGACGATCTTTCGGAAGCCCTCGACATCACTTCTGCCGATGATCAGACCCCTGAAGAAGAAAAGAAAATCCTGAAAGGCATCGTAAAATTCGGCGACATCGCGGTAAAGGAAATCATGCGCTCACGCCTGGATGTCACTGCCGTGGATGAAAAAACGCCCTTCGACCGGCTGATCTCCATCATCCTCGACGCCGGCTACTCCCGGGTGCCGGTATTCCGCGAAAGTTTCGACAATGTTACCGGTATCCTTTACATTAAAGACCTGCTGCCTCACCTGAAAAAAGACAACGGCTTCGGCTGGCAGGAACTGCAGCGTCCGGCTATCTTCGTACCTGAAAACAAACGGATCAGCGACTTGCTGCATGAATTTCAGTCACGTAAAATCCATATGGCCATCGTAGTGGATGAATACGGAGGCACCTCCGGACTGGTGACCATGGAAGATATCCTCGAGGAAATCGTGGGCGAAATCAACGATGAATTCGACAGCGAAAGCGATGCCATCCATTACACGAAAGTTGATGATTCCACCTATATCTTTGAGGGAAAAACCCTGCTCAACGACTTCTGCAAGACGATGGGCATCGAAGACCGGATTTTTGACGAAGCCAAGGGGGAATCGGATACCCTGGCCGGGCTGATGCTTGAACTTGCCGGGAAAATCCCTGAAACCACTGAAACTTTCCCCTTCGACAAATACGTTTTTCAGGCCGAAACCGTTGATAAGAGACGGATCAAAAAGGTTAAGGTAATCATCACCGAATTGCCTGTTACAGATTAAAACCAAAGAACAGCACAATGCATAAAACCGGGATAACCCTTCAGTTGCTGGTTGCAGTATTGCTCGCAGCCATGATGACCTCATGCGGCGATCCTCCGGTTCCCAAGCCCAGGGGCTACTTCCGCATCGACCTCCCCCAAAGGGAATACCGCCTGCTCGACAGCATCTATCCCTATACGTTTGAAATCCCTGTTTACGCGAAAATTACCGGTGATCCGAATGCCGGTGAAGAACCTTACTGGATCAATATCGACTTTCCGGCATATAAAGGCCGCATTCACCTGAGCTATAAAGCCGTTGACAATAACCTGAGCACCTTTACCGAAGATGCCCATCAGCTGGTGATGAAGCACATCCCTAAGGCCAGCGCCATAGACGAAATAAGGATTGACAACGAAGCCTTAGAGGTTCACGGTCTGATCTACGACATCAAAGGGGCCGGGGCCGCCTCCCCCTATCAGTTTTTTGCCACCGACAGCACCCGCCATTTTATCCGCGGAGCCCTCTACTTTAACGTGCTGCCCAACAACGACTCCCTGGCGCCGGTCATTGAATTCCTTAAAGGCGATATCCAACATATGCTCGAAACCCTGAAATGGAAATAACCCGGGATTCCGGCATCCGAATAAACCGCTAATTCACTGATTATTCTATATTTTTGAAAGAATTCCGGCCCTGATTGTATAAGCCGGGATTTTTAGTACATTTGCTACTTAATAAAATATTTTATGAAGAAGCACGACAACAGCCGCCGCGAATTTTTGCGCCTTGCCGCATTGGGAACCGCCGCTTTGGGACTCGGAACCACGGGCAAACTTTTTGCAGGAAAACCAGAAGGATATGCTGAAATCAGACCTTCGGGGAATAAATCCGTGATGGATCTTGCCTGCGAACCGCTCGAAACGGTACGTATCGCCGTGATCGGTCTGGGCATGCGCGGTGAAGATGCGGTTAGACGTCTGCTTCAGATCGAAGGAGTGAAAATCAATGCCGTGTGCGACCTGGTGCCGGCCTTTGTGCAGGAAGCCAACAATAAAATCACCAAAGCCGGGCATAAACCCGCCGCGGAATACACCGGTGAAACCGACTGGATGAAAGTGTGCGAACGCGACGACATTGACCTGGTTTACAATTGCACACCCTGGTATCTGCATACCCCCATTGCCATTCACGCCATGAAACACGGCAAACATGCGGCCCTGGAAGTGCCCGCCGCCATGACCATGGAAGAGTGCTGGCAGCTGGTGGATACAGCCGAAGCTACGCAGCGGCATTGTATGATGCTCGAGAACTGCTGCTACGACTTTTTTGAACTGGCCACCCTCAATATGGCGCGCAATGATGTTTTCGGCGAAATCCTCCATGCCGAAGGCGCCTATATCCACGACCTCAGGTCGCTGAAATTCCTGAAACAAAACGAGGGCGGCTATTACAATTTCTGGCGCCTGGAATACAGCAAAAAACACAACGGAAACCTCTACCCTACCCACGGACTGGGACCCATCGCCCAGATCATGGGCATCAACCGCAGCGACCGTTTCGATTACCTTACCTCCATGTCGACCAAACAGGCCGGATTAAGCCTTTATGCGGAGGATAAGTTCGGTGCCGGTTCACCCGAAGCACTGGCAGAATACAAGCTCGGCGATATGAACACCACCCTGATCCGGACGGTTAACGGCCGCACCCTGATGGTTCAGCACGACACCACCAGTCCCAGGCCCTACGACCGCCTCCACCTGATCAGCGGAACCAAAGGCATGGCCCGCAAATGGCCCCGCCCCGCCATTGCCCTGGAACCCAACGCCCATCAGTTTCTGAAACCCGAAGCCTATGATCAGCTGATCGCTCAATATGAGCACCCACTGGTAAAACAGATCGGTGAGAAAGCGAAAAAAGTCGGTGGCCACGGCGGCATGGACTTTATTATGGACTACCGGCTGATCTATTGTCTGCGCAACGGACTTCCGCTTGATCAGGATGTTTATGATGCGGCCGCCTGGTCGTGCATAGTGCCCCTGAGCGAACAATCGGTAAATCAGCGCAGCGGAAGCGTGGACATTCCCGACTTCACCCGGGGCGCCTGGAAAACCGCCCGGCCCTGGCCGGTGGTGACGGTGGAATAAATATATATAAACAGGTTAAGTCACCGACATCTCTGCCTCCATTCCTGATAAATTCCCCTGGATCCGGATTAAACCTTTATTCCGCTACGGAGGCAAAAGAATAAGTATGAATTAACTTGCAGATGCAAAGTAATTCCGAACCTTTAAAATCAAGCCAACAAGAGATCCGGGTAGTTTATCCGGGGGCATTGAGGTATAAAGTAAAAAATTGAGAAGATTAAAATTTTTTGTGCAGATAATTATTCGCTGAAATATAATATTTAGTTAAATTTGGCTTTCACTATTCATAAGGAAGCAATAGAGGAGATGCAATAAATACGGGAACTTCAGAAAGGACATTCTCTCCCGGGCTTACCGATCAAAGAAATATAACAGAAAATTATAGTTATAACAGTATGCGTATCCGCTTGAATATTAGAACCGACGAACCACATGGGAATGTAATTCCGGTTAACTACTCCTATCCGTTGAGTGCCTGGATCTACCGGACCATTGCCTCGGGCAATCATGAATTTGCAGGTTTTCTGCACGATTCAGGTTTTAAAACAGGTCTCAAACAGTACAAGCTGTTTTGTTTCTCTCAGCTTCAGTTTCCTGAAAAAGGATTCAAAGTAGAAGGTGACAGGCTTTCAATTTTGAAGGGAGAATGCCGGCTGGAAATTTCATTTATGGCTCCGCTTGCCCTGGAAACGTTTATTGCAGGGTTATTCAGAGGGCAGCGATTTCGTATAGGAGATAAATTATCGGCGGCCGGCCTTAGGGTGGAATCGGTTGAGATTCTTCCAAATCCCGGTTTCAGCGGATCCATGAAATTCAAATGTATATCGCCGATTCTGGTATCAAAAGAGAGACATGATAGCCGGAATGCTGAATATCTTTCCCCGGAACACAATGATTTTCAGAAAATATTCTTTGACAACCTGATCAACAAATATACTGCAGCGCTGACACACAGACTTATCGGAGCAATGACAGCAAACTCAGAGGATGATTCAGCCATGCTGTTAAAAATTCTGAATACACCCCGGAGTCACCTGATCACGATAAAAGCGGGGACTCCCCATCAGACTAAAATAAAGGGATATACCTTCGATTTTGAAATTACCGCACCTCAGCCATTGATCTATACTGGTTATACAGCCGGGTTTGGTGAGAAAAACGCCCTGGGCCTCGGATGTGTGAAGATAGATGGAAATTAAAGAAAATGAATATTATTCTGTAAAATACCTGTCATAAAATGGATCAGCCAAAAGTGGAAAGACTGCTCAGACTGATGATGCTTCTGACCTCCAACCGGAGCAATACGGTTTCTGATCTGTCGGGTAGGCTCGGGATCACAGAAAGGTCCGTTTACAGGTACATTGATACCTTGCGTGAAGCAGGATTTGTGCTTAAGAAAGACGGCAGTTATTTCAGAATTGATAAATCCTCGCCATATTTTAAAGAGATCAGCAACCTGGTGCATTTTACCGAAGAAGAAGCCTGGGTGCTTAAAAGCGCCATAGAAAGCATTGACGAAAATAACCTGATCAAGCAAAACCTGAAAAAGAAACTCTATACAGTCTACAATTACCGTATCCTGGCCGATACGGTTTCAAAGGGAAAAAATGCCAGAAACATCAATGCCCTGGTAGAAGCCATGGAAGAAGAAAAACAGGTAATTATCAGGGGATACAGTTCTGCCAACAGCAAAAGGGTGAGCGACAGACTGATAGAGCCATTTGCCTTTACCACCAATTACATTCAGGTGTGGGCATTCGATACAGTATCTGAAACCAATAAACTGTTTAAAATTTCGCGCATGAACGGTGTGGAAGTTTGTGAAACACCCTGGCAATCAAAGGCGCGGCATGCAACTGCCCGTATTGATGTTTTCAGGATCAGCAGCACCGAATCACTTCCGGTTAAGCTTACCATGAGTCTGAGGGCGGCCAGCCTGCTTACAGAAGAGTACCCTCTGGCCGAAAAGTATCTGCAATGTATAAATGACAATCACTGGGTATTTGAAGCCGGGGTATGCAGTTACGACGGCGTTGGCCGCTTTGTTTCGGGATTGCTGGGCGAAATTTTTCAGATTGAACCCGATGAATTTAAACAACACATCATCAGTAAATTGGAAAACAACCTGATAAATTTGAAAAATAATCTGAAAAAAGACATTTCGTGACAGAAATTGTCAAAATCAGGGTATTATTTTGTACCGTAATAAATGCCCTGATGTATGAACAGACTGGAATTTTTGAAACAGATTCTGGCAGTATCCGGCGGATTCTGGCTGGCAGGAAAGCGTGCTGATGAAAAACCGGCGGAGAAACCGGAACCCGGTTCGCTCGGTATAATGCCGGTAGCCGGTTACAGGTACTATGATGGAAAAAAGATTGAAAACAGGATAAAACCCGGGGATAAAGCCCGGCTGAAGCGTGAACCCGAAAATAAGTACGACCGCGATGCCATAGCTGTTTACATTATGGGGCAAAAAATCGGATACATCCCACGCCGGCATAATCCCGTGATTGCCTTAATGATGGATCAGCAAGCAAACGTAAGCGCAACCATTGCATACGTTAATGAAGAGGAAGAGGAAGAAGGAAGGGTTTGGGTGGAGGTGAGTGTTTGAGGTAAATTTTTGTTAACAACTATAAAATCATGAGAATACATTTAAAAGTAGATGGAAATGGAATCTTTGTGCCATTTGATCATCAGCCCAAACTTGTTGGAACAATTCATAAATGGCTGGGCTTGAATGATGAACACGGGAAATTATCATTCTATTCATTTTCCAATTTAGAAAATGGGAAAGCGACTTCAAAAGGATTACTATTTCAAAATGGAACATCCTTCTTTTTTAGCAGCCACAGTATTGATTTGATCAAGAAAATGATTTCTGGAATACAGTCAGACCCACAGATATTCGATGGCTTATCAGTAGTTGAAATAGTTATTCAGGAAGATCCTGATTTAAAAAATAGAAATCACTTTTTCGTTGCCAGTCCGATTTTCATTAAAAGGCAGGTATCAGATAAGGTTGAACATATTCTATATACTGATCCCAAATCGGGAGAATATCTGGAGCATACCTTACAGACAAAGATGAAAAAAGCAGGGATAAGCGACGATACACTGAACATTAAGTTTGACAGCACATATAACAAGGCTTCATCTAAGTTGGTAAATTATAACGGTATTAAAAACCGGGCCAACTGGTGTCCTGTAATCATTGAAGGAAAATCGGAAACAAAACTGTTTGCCTGGAACGTCGGATTGGGTAATTCAACCGGAATCGGATTTGGGGCAATCAAATGAATCATTTAAAAAGGAGAAAAATGTTATACGTTGTGAAATATGCTGGGCCATTCGGTTTTATAAAGCCCTGGACAGCAGTAAGAGATAGCGAAACATATAGTCAGCAGTTTTTGACTCCATCAATTTTAGCAGGTATTGAACGAAAACTGTTTCCTGAATTGTTGAACACTGATTTCGGTATCTACAAAATCAAACGACACCGACTGACCTATCAACAGATATCACAACAACAGGAGCAAACTCAACCACGTGGGTGGAATGAAAAAGGAAAACCAAACAATCGGACAATTGAACGTCCTTATTCCATATTAACTCGTGGCGTGATGGTGAACCCCGTTCTTTTTCTTGCTTTCGAAATGTTGGAAGATGCTGAAAAGGCTTCAGCTCAACACATCTGTTTGGCTCGAAATGAAGATGTACTTTATCCTCAAGACGAAATAATTGAGGTTCCAGAAGAAGAATTCGACACCAATGATGAGCTCTTTTATGGCTTCGAGCTAATTGTGGAAAAGAACGAACAATCTTTTTTAGTGGGCTATAACCGAATGGATGGAAACAAACCAATGTATGGTTGGCTGAAGATAGTTGGCAATCCGGTTAAAAACGAATTCAAATGATTTGGCCTGAAATCAAAGCAAAAGGGAAACCTGACTTTACCCCATTGGTTACCCACCTGCAACAGGTAGCTGTTGTTGCTGAACAAGTAGCTATTGGAGTAGGTGTTGATCCTATTTTAGCTCGTTATGGCGCCATTCTTCATGACATTGGCAAAGCCCATCCTGAATTTCAACGAAGGATGGATGGAGAATTCCGCATGGGTGATTTGCCCTTTCGCCACGAAATCAGCTCTTGCCTGTTCCTGTCTTTGTTTCCTGATGAGATGCAACCTGCCATGATTGATATGGTAATTGCCCATCACAAGTCTATCAGAAAAGACGCTCGTGATAAAGGATTGTTGGATTTAACCGAAGAAAGAGAGCCGGAAGAAATATTCGAATTTCATGCTGGAGATTGGGAGGGGTGGAGTACTAAGGCATTGGATATTCTTGCAGAGTTAGGAATTGTTGTAAACCCAATCTCAAAACAGGAAGCAAAAACGAAATTCTTCTTTGTGTACGACTATTGCCTGAAGATCTTTAAGCAAAAAGGTTATTCCATGAATCGTGGACTGTTGCAGGCTGCCGACCATTTTGCTTCAGCACTAATCGATAAAACAGAAATTTATTCAAAACGGTTGTTTAAAAAGCCCAATTTAAATTTTTTCGCCCGTACTCATCCGCTTTATCCGCTTTCGTTAAAATCGGCAGAATCTGATAAACCTCATACTATTGTGGTAGCTTGCACCGGAGCGGGGAAAACTGATTTTCTTTTTCGGCGATGCGAAGGACGTGTGTTTTATACGCTTCCGTTTCAGGCTTCAATTAATGCCATGTTTTACCGGATTTCGAACGATCTGGCTAGTGATAACCCGGAACTGGATATCCGATTGCTGCACTCTGCTTCTACTTTGGCGATTAAAGGAAATTCAATTGAGGAGAAAATCATACAAGGACATATTGGTTCATCCATCAAAATATTAACCCCACATCAGATTGCCGGGATCGTTTTCGGAACAAGCGGATACGAAGCTACATTAATCGACATCAAAGGGTGCGATGTGATTTTGGATGAAATCCACACTTATACCGACATTACCCGGGCTATTGTTTTAAAGATCGTTCATGTTCTGAAAGATTTGGGATGCCGCGTTCACATTGGAACAGCCACCATGCCCACTTTCCTGTACAATCAGATTCTTGAATTATTGGGGAAAGAGAATGTATTTGAAGTGCAACTTGACGATGAAGAACTGGACAAATTTGATAGGCACACCGTTCATAAACTTGATTCATGGGAATCGGCTTTCCCGTTGATCAATCAGGCAATCGATGAAGATAAAAAGGTTTTGTTGGTTTGTAACAGGGTGCAGTCGGCACAACAGGCTTTTTATTCCATTACACAATTGCATCCAAATATACCGGCTATTCTTTTACACAGCCGCTTTAAGCGTGGGGCTCGTGAACAAAAGGAAAAGCAACTGATTGGAAAAGATAAAAATGGCAGAACAACAGGGGAATTCAACACCTCTACCAAAACTTGTATTGTGGTTGCGACACAGGTTGTTGAAGTTAGCCTCGACATTAGTTTCGATTTAATGGTGACAGAGTGCGCCCCACTTGATGCCTTAATCCAACGTTTTGGGCGGATCAACCGGATAAGAAATGAAAAAACAAAAGATATTCGGAAACCAGTGTATGTGATACAACCCCCTGAAACCACTGATGAAGCCAAACCCTACGATTTGAAAATTCTGCAAGATAGCTTTGGCCAACTACCCAATGGTGAAGTTCTGCACGAACGTGACATTCAGAGAAAAATAGATAATGTGTTCCCTAAGATTGAAATGCCCGAAATTGAAGAACATGCCATTTTTAAGAAAACTGGAGAATGGACGATCAACCGCCTGACCCACCGCCCTAAATCGTTTTTACTTGAACGGTTGGAGATTGACAGTGTAACTTGTATTGTGGAAGCCGATGAACAACCCTATCTAACGGCCAACTTCGAGGTTCGGATGCAAATGGAAATACCTATTAGATACTGGTCGGTACATAAGTTTAATCAATTGAGGGAAGGGAACAAACCGTTTATTGTACCCGATTCGGCCTATTCTGAAGAAGCCGGGCTGAATTTGGAAACATTGAAAACATCTAAATCAGATATAAACTATCAAATACTATAAACTATGATTGCAGCATCCATTGGGCGAACGTTTCTGAACGCCTGGAATGAAAAATATCAGAAAGAATACGCGGCCAAAGAGTTCTTTGATGAAGAATTCTTCCGACTATTCTATGATCATCCGAAATACCTGTTATGGGTTCAAAATTCACCATTTGTTCAGATGAAAAAAGGACAAAAGCCAGAACTTTTAACACACAATGAGCGATTAGAAAAACTTAAAAACCTGCATGACAACATCGATTCAGGATACAGAGATGCGAGTATAGCCATTGGCTTTCCCGCTTCTGAAGAAAAGGAGTTTGCTACAACATCTGGCTTGGTAACCGATCTGAAATTACAAACCGATGCCGAAGAGGTTTATTTATCCTGGATAGGTGGTGGTTTAGGGGTTGGTGTCGCTGGCGGGTATTCTATTTTTTTCGATCATCCTCATATCTTGCTAACTATTTATGATGGCTGGAAAATTTATAGAAAATTTTTAAATGACCCTACTTTGGATAAACTTGCTGGAAACAAAATTAACTCATGGAATGGGCAATGGTTAAGTTTTGCATACAGTCTTGATTATGAAGAAAATCCCGATTTTGGATTTTTATCGAATTGCAACTTCTTTAAACAAGACGAAAAAGAGATAGTAATAAATACAATTTTTTGGGCAAAGCTCTATTTTAACCTTACCGAAAAACTAAGCAATGAAACAGTTACCGCATATATCTATAGTTTAGGTCAAACCAACAAAACCATGGGATTTATTCCTTTCCGGTTTTATCAAGGAAGATCTATTTTGAGCATTTACAAAATTCTTTTTGGTGAAAGCGATGCTCTTACCCAAAAGAAAGACTACGAAAACATGTTCGGGATTCATATTAAACGCGCTTGTGAATTGGGGACAGTAGGGCTACAAGCTTTGGAACCTCACGGTCTTCGTGAATATTTTGATAAGGCCAAAATGCCTAATTTTTCAACAACTTCCGTAACAGAGAAAAATGGCGAAGGACCCGATGCATTTGAAGAGCGCAAGCAAAAAGCAAATCAAAAAAATTACGAGAATATAATTTCATTTCGAACCTATAAAACTTGGCTATTAGCAATGATTACAAAAAACAAACAAGAAGACCTCCATTATTCCGAGGAGGTGGCAAAAGCTCTGAAAGAATACAGAGCTGATGCAAAAAAACGGGATAGGGCTAACTTATTAGAAAATGAGTTGCTTCAGGCAAAAACAAAAAAACAGTTTTTAGATGGATTGGCAACATTAATAAAAGATGTTGATCCAAAATTGTTGGAAACCTTCAAAACCTTGCGCGACAAGGTACACTTAATGACTGCTGAAGATTTTGGCTACTTTGTTGTACTGCTAAAATTCGATTACGCTTATCAGGAAAAGAATTCATAAATCATTTAAAAAATCAATATCATGACAACTATTTACATCAGAACGCTTAAAAGAGCAGAACACACTGTTTTTTGTGTTCAGGACGGACAAAAATATTACTACGACTCACAGTTTAACCGCCGCATTCCCTATTCAAGTGGTCAACAAATAAAACGTTCGGTTCTCGATAAACTGAGCAACTTGATTAGCGAGCAACCTGCTCCAACTACCTTTCTATTCGATGTCAATACCAAAGGTGAATTGAAGGAAGGGGAAGTTTTTACAACATGCGATCCCGCATATCCAGATCAATTATTTGGCGGATGGATGAAAGCGGCAAAAGGAGGAAATGAAAAAACTGTAAAACGTAGAAGTCCACTTTCAATCTCGGCAATGCGTGGATTGCATCCGCTTTTGGCTGGTGTTGATAGTGAAAACATCTCTTTTGATCGTAGTGACCGCCCAAATAATCAGGTAATTGTTCGGAATGAAAAAGGAGAAGCATTGACGACTGAACAAATTGAAGCATTGCTCACCGGAAAAGATCGTAGTTTGAGCCGTAAATGGATTCCTGACAACCGTCGTGCTGGAGGTTTATTCGTTCAGGATATTGCTATCGACTTGCGCCGGTTATTTTCTGTAACCTTAAATACTTTTGAACCCGAAATATCACCAGAAACCGAAGCCCGTTTACGCGAAGCAGAATGGATACCATCGGCTAATATTTTTGGACCTTGTTTGGTTGCGCCAGTGACTGTTCGCGAAAAATTAATACCAGCATTGGCCGAAGCCATTATAGAATGGAGCATTACATCAAATCAGGCACGTACATTTAGTTTGATGGAAACTTTAGCCATAACCATCAGCGATAATGCCAACAAAATTGCTGCCAGCATCCGTGCCAAACTATCAGAGGAGGAAGAAAACAAAGCCTATCCGATTGTTGAAGAAGAATTGGATGGCGTTTCTACTTATGTTTCACTTGCGGCGGGTGGCTACATCCGAACTAAATCAGAAACCTACGATGCATTGGAAAAAGCCAAGCAAAAACTCATCGACCTGATGATGGCTTTCGATTACGAAAATCAATTATAATGATTAACACTATTCCAAGGTCAACTCTGCATATTTTCACTTATGCAGAGTTGGCTTAGTTTAATCTCGCCCCCTCATGCACCCCTACCTCCCCCACCTGTTGTCCGACATTGAGGCGTTGATCAATGATCCGCCTCCCGCGCCATATTATGAAGTGCCCCCGCATTTGGAAGATATGCCGGATATGGCGGAACTGGCGTTATCGCCCTTTACCACCCTGGAAGCGCTTACCGGGATTTCGTATGAAGAATTCCCGCCATCCTTTGAGTTAACCTATGAGGATTGGCCGGCGCTTGCCGATGCTTTTAAAAGGCTGTTTATAGCGCTGAATATAGATATTATCGATTTGCCGGATAATTTTCCGGATGATGCATTTATCGATCAGATTATATTCCATTGGGATGATACCATTCAGTATCTGCCGCTGGGTGGGTTTGAAATGGAGTGGTGTACCGGGGACAACGAAACCTGTCCTTATGGTGACGATTGCTTTCTTTGTGGTCCGGATGCCCCTGAACCGGAAGATGATGAAATGCCGGAGCCTTTTATTGGCGGATTTTTCAACGATGACGGCACACGCATTGATCCGCTGAAAATTCCCATTCCGGACCTTTGCCTCCGTTGCCGCAATTACCTTTCTGATGACTGGGAAGACAATATACTGTGCACCCTTAACCGCAACGATCAGAAAGACAGCGATGAGTTTGAATGCGGCGCCTTTGAAGAAAACGAAGAAAATGATTGCCCCTGAAAGTATCTTTTTTTTTATCCCAAAACTTCAGTCCCTCCACAAGAAGTCATGGTACCAAAGAAAATTGAATCCTGCTAATCCTGTTAATCCTGTAGGTCCTCTTTAAAGAAATGAATCCTGCTAATCCTGTTATAAAAGATGCGCATCACCGGTACCCACTTTAGCTATTACATCATCTGCCACCGCAAATTGTGGTTATTTGCCAACGGTATGCAAATGGAACATACCTCAGAGCTGGTTGAAATGGGAAAACTTATCCATGAAACATCCTATCCTTCCCGCAGCAACCGTTACGAAGAGGTAGAAATCGGTGGAATTAAGGTAGATTATTACGATGCACGGCAAGGGGTGATTCACGAAATAAAAAAGTCAGACAAAATTGAAGCTGCACATGAAATGCAGCTCAGGTATTACTTGTGGGTTTTTGAGCAGCATGGCATCAAAGCCAGTCACGGAATACTTGAATACCCCAAACTCAGAAAAACGGAAGAAATATTTCTGAGTGATGTTGACAGGGCGGAGTTTCCAGGCATTATGGCCGAAATTGAGGAAATATGCCAGAGAGGACATTGCCCGGAAAAAGAAAAAATGAGCATTTGCAAACATTGCTCTTATTATGATTTTTGCTGGAGTGGTGAAGAATGATGATGCAGGAACGTTCTTTTGCGGTATTGTCATTGTATTTTTTCAGCGCAGTACAGAATTATCAACTTAGCAAGGATGCTGAGAACCGGTTTATATTGTTCATATGAAGAAGACCTACTACTTGTTTAATCCCGGGAATCTGTCGCGCAAAGACAACACCCTGCAATTTGTTCCTACGGATGAAGAAGGCAACGAAGGTCCGCCCCGCTATCTTCCGGTAGAAAACGTGGCGGAGTTTTACACTTTCGGTTCACTTCAGGCCAATAGCAGTTTGTATAACTTTTTGGGTAAGAATGGAATAAGTGTTCACTTTTTCGATTATTACGAAAACTACACCGGTTCATTTATGCCTCGCGACGGATTATTATCAGGCAGAATGATTGTAAAGCAGGTGGAGACATACACCAATTCAGCCAAAAGGATTGAAATTGCCCGCAAGTTTATTGATGGGGCCAGTTACAATATGATAAAAAACCTGAAGTACTATCATAACCGGGGCAAGGATCTTTCAGAGATAATTTCCGCGATTGAAAATCTTGCATCTTCAATCGGTTTATGTAAAAAGACCGATGAACTGATGGGGTTAGAAGGCAACATCAGGCAATACTATTACGAAGCATTTAATCTCATTATCAATAATTTTGAGATGGGAAACCGCACAAAGCAACCTCCACAAAACGAAATAAATGCGTTGATTTCGTTTGGCAATATGATGTGCTATTCCCAATGTTTAAGGGCGATACATCAAACACAATTGAATCCTACGATAAGCTATCTGCATAGTCCGGGCGACCGCAGGTATTCGCTGGCTCTTGATCTTGCCGAAGTATTTAAGCCGCTGTTGGTTGATCGGGTGATTTTTAAAGTGCTGAATAAAAGAGAGATACAAAGCACAGATTTTGATCAGAAGCTTAACCGTGTTATCCTGAACGAAAAGGGGAAAAAGACATTTATTTCCTCTTTTGAGGAGAAGTTGAATGAGACCATTCAGCACAGAACGTTAAAGCGGAGTGTAAGTTACCGGCATCTGATCAAGCTGGAATGTTACAAGCTAAGCAAACATATACTTGAAATTGAGGAGTATAAACCATTTAAAGCCTGGTGGTAGGAAGGAGAAATTGCATGTATGTGATATTGGTTTATGATGTTGGTGAGAAACGTGTTGGAAAAATGCTTAAATTGTGTCGCAAATATTTGAATTGGATTCAGAATTCGGTATTTGAAGGTGAGATTAGCGAAGTAAAGCTGGAAGAGTTAAAAAGTAAGGCCAGGGCATTTATGGATGAAGAGTGCGACAGTTTGATATTTTTTAAATCGCGTGACAGCAAATGGCTGTACAAGGAAATAGTTGGAAATGAGCGGAGTAATTTAGATATTATCATTTGAGGGTTGTCGTTGCCTGCAATACATTAACATTAGATGCATATAACGTGATCGACAGGACATTAGAATTTTGTTAGTACGCTGAAAATGTGCATATTATTAATGTAGTCGAAGAAAGGGTAAAAAGCAGTCATTGGCGATCGACTACAACCGATGACAAAAAAGTACAAAATTATAAAGGTAAAGTTCTGATAAACAGAGCGTAATTTTAAAATTTTGGACGGCTATCAATCGCACCATCTCTGGAATTGAAACTGGTCTTACCAAAGATTTACAGGCTACAAACACAGTCTATCAATCGCACCATCTCTGGAATTGAAACTTACGAGGTATAAATATAATCATTTATTTTCAAAAGTCTATCAATCGCACCATCTCTGGAATTGAAACTTTTGTACTCGATGTCAATAACATTCCCTGTGCCTCGCTATCAATCGCACCATCTCTGGAATTGAAACTTCAAATTCCGGCTGTCATCACGATAGGCAGTATAGCTATCAATCGCACCATCTCTGGAATTGAAACTCCCTTGGTATTTGCGCTTCTTTCTATATTTACATAACTATCAATCGCACCATCTCTGGAATTGAAACAATATAGCAAATATTTTCCAAACAAGCGGAATAAACTATCAATCGCACCATCTCTGGAATTGAAACGTTTTTATATCTTTAATTATCAGCACTTTATAAAATCTATCAATCGCACCATCTCTGGAATTGAAACCAGATGTTGACAAAACGGCTACGCTCTTTGAGATCCGGCTATCAATCGCACCATCTCTGGAATTGAAACTGCTGACAAAATCGTCCTTCCACAGCCCGTATCCTTTCTATCAATCGCACCATCTCTGGAATTGAAACTTGATAGCACCGCATTTGTTCAGCAAAATCAATACACCTATCAATCGCACCATCTCTGGAATTGAAACTAACAGCCGCAGCAGCCCACAGCGTTTACCTGAACCTATCAATCGCACCATCTCTGGAATTGAAACTGAAACTACTTTTATACATCCTGCTGTGTCTGTTCTCCTATCAATCGCACCATCTCTGGAATTGAAACACAATGGGGCAATGGTGTTATGTCGCTAATGCAGGCTATCAATCGCACCATCTCTGGAATTGAAACCTATTACTCCACTTACCTGCTTGAATAGATTGGCCTACTATCAATCGCACCATCTCTGGAATTGAAACTAATAAACGGGCAAAGGACACAGGCAAAAGAACAATCTATCAATCGCACCATCTCTGGAATTGAAACAGTGATACCGCAAAGCCGTTGATATTCTTTTACAGACTATCAATCGCACCATCTCTGGAATTGAAACTTGCTTTTCAGGTGCATTTTAATGATTGACATTGAATCTATCAATCGCACCATCTCTGGAATTGAAACTTCAGGACATTGCGGGTCAGGTTTTTCAACCTTACACTATCAATCGCACCATCTCTGGAATTGAAACCAGTTAAGTTCAAACCATTGTGCAAAATCTTTGGAGTCTATCAATCGCACCATCTCTGGAATTGAAACGTAGATAGTTTCCTTTTCCTTGATAATGCTGTCTTCTATCAATCGCACCATCTCTGGAATTGAAACCCGGTTAGGGTTTCAGCAACTTTCTCGAGTATGTATCTATCAATCGCACCATCTCTGGAATTGAAACTTCTTTTGTTCCTGCTTCCATTACTTTAAATTTAACCTATCAATCGCACCATCTCTGGAATTGAAACCTGTCATGCCCTTAACGTCAAAATCAACCGCCTTGCCTATCAATCGCACCATCTCTGGAATTGAAACTACTGCCGCGGAAGCATTTAGATCCAGCACATAGCTGCTATCAATCGCACCATCTCTGGAATTGAAACAACAAGCGGAATAAATCTTTTTTCAACAACCTTAACTATCAATCGCACCATCTCTGGAATTGAAACAAGCGATCACCTGACTTTCGCACTCATAAGACCGGGCTATCAATCGCACCATCTCTGGAATTGAAACCCAGGAAAGAATGGTCTTATTATCTGCTTGTCTTTTCTATCAATCGCACCATCTCTGGAATTGAAACATTTTGGCGAAGGTGCCAAAGATGATGAAATGATCAACTATCAATCGCACCATCTCTGGAATTGAAACCGCTTAAAGCAGCTCAGAGCCTTGATGGCACTAACTATCAATCGCACCATCTCTGGAATTGAAACGTAATTTTTGAAAGGTTCGCAAATATGCTGGTCACCCTATCAATCGCACCATCTCTGGAATTGAAACACTACTATCAACAAGCTCTTTGATTTGCTCATTACTATCAATCGCACCATCTCTGGAATTGAAACATAGGAGGCAAGCGCAAAAACTGGAAGCAATACGCACTATCAATCGCACCATCTCTGGAATTGAAACAAATACAGCATTAATTTCACCCTGCATCATAAAGGACTATCAATCGCACCATCTCTGGAATTGAAACCAGACAAGATTTTCGACATAACAGCAAAATCGCTATCTATCAATCGCACCATCTCTGGAATTGAAACTTCCCAGGTCTGTCGGATGGCATCTTTTAAAGTGACTATCAATCGCACCATCTCTGGAATTGAAACGAAAGAAACCGGCTCACTACATTCCACTTGATTAACTATCAATCGCACCATCTCTGGAATTGAAACATCATTAATACCGACAGCCTCAACAGGACCTCGGAACCTATCAATCGCACCATCTCTGGAATTGAAACTGCTGAAGCTCGACCTCAGTTACGAAATAGTAATGCCTATCAATCGCACCATCTCTGGAATTGAAACGATCATCGACATCATCAACTACACCATAGACGGCATCCTATCAATCGCACCATCTCTGGAATTGAAACGTAGGTATACCGGTCGTCGTCGGCGGTGGGTTCGTCTATCAATCGCACCATCTCTGGAATTGAAACTTGGTAATTATGTAATGAGTTTGACAACCAAGCCTGTCTATCAATCGCACCATCTCTGGAATTGAAACTGGCATCCTTTACCCTTTCCTTTCCGGAGAGGTTATCTATCAATCGCACCATCTCTGGAATTGAAACGAATGACACCCTGCTTCAGTTCACTTTAAAAGATGCCTATCAATCGCACCATCTCTGGAATTGAAACGAGCAAAAACCGGGTAGGGCACAACCTTAACCGGGCTATCAATCGCACCATCTCTGGAATTGAAACGAAGCACAATGCCTGGCAGTTGGCTGCATCAAGTCTATCAATCGCACCATCTCTGGAATTGAAACGGGTGTTGTATAGCTTTATGTTGTTAAGCACAAGCCTATCAATCGCACCATCTCTGGAATTGAAACGCATGTCGAAAGGGAAGGCTGACTGATACTGACCGACTATCAATCGCACCATCTCTGGAATTGAAACGACATACTATATAATTTGAAACATGGGAAAGTTTAACTATCAATCGCACCATCTCTGGAATTGAAACACTACATCTACCACTATCAGGATGGCCCCTGGACTTCCTATCAATCGCACCATCTCTGGAATTGAAACAGAAGTCCGGCCTGATAGGTACCTTCTGCCGCGAGTCTATCAATCGCACCATCTCTGGAATTGAAACTAAACATGCCTCCGAGTAGCCGGCTCTCCCGGTTAAACTATCAATCGCACCATCTCTGGAATTGAAACATCAAATCAAGTATTTTAAAAGTAGCAAGTCTCAACCTATCAATCGCACCATCTCTGGAATTGAAACGAGATAAGCGCGATAATCGCGGAAACCGGATCAGCAACTATCAATCGCACCATCTCTGGAATTGAAACGGTGATGGATCTCGACGCCACCGGGCAGGAACAGGCGACTATCAATCGCACCATCTCTGGAATTGAAACGATGATGAGTTGTAAGCATACCAGTACTTATTGACTATCAATCGCACCATCTCTGGAATTGAAACGATTGAATTTGGCTACGCCCCCTGGAATGATGGCTTCGCTATCAATCGCACCATCTCTGGAATTGAAACGAAGGAGAAAGCATTCGAATCATTCTCGCAGCAGCTCCTATCAATCGCACCATCTCTGGAATTGAAACTTTCAACAATTTCCAAAATACTTTTATTCTGCCTGACTATCAATCGCACCATCTCTGGAATTGAAACGATAAAGTAGTGAGTTGGGTTTATAATTCAAATACACTATCAATCGCACCATCTCTGGAATTGAAACAACTTTATGGATGAGTAGTAAGGGATGAGATGCTTCTGCTATCAATCGCACCATCTCTGGAATTGAAACGGGTGTCGGTGTTACTCATTAAGGGAAACACTACATCCTATCAATCGCACCATCTCTGGAATTGAAACAGCGTTAAAAGCCCACACTGCTCCCGTGAATTAAAGCTATCAATCGCACCATCTCTGGAATTGAAACAATTGATTGTGATGGTCAGGAAGTTTATAGGGTTTACTATCAATCGCACCATCTCTGGAATTGAAACGAAACAAACTTGTGGTCGAAGCCCAACCTCGTCATATCTATCAATCGCACCATCTCTGGAATTGAAACAAGAATAATGCTGATTGTGTTGGGTGCGGTGGGAAACTATCAATCGCACCATCTCTGGAATTGAAACCGGTATCAAGAAAGTCCTGATAATAATCAGTGGAGCTATCAATCGCACCATCTCTGGAATTGAAACTTAAGAACATATTCTTTTGACTTATAAGCACGCCAGTCTATCAATCGCACCATCTCTGGAATTGAAACGAAAAAGGTACTTCATGTTATTTCAGATTCAAGTGAACTATCAATCGCACCATCTCTGGAATTGAAACCTGATACAACCCCACCGACGCCCCAAGCGCTTCATACTATCAATCGCACCATCTCTGGAATTGAAACTGAGCGAACACGAAATTATACTACAAAAGATTGATCAGCTATCAATCGCACCATCTCTGGAATTGAAACGAAGGATTCACGACCTGCGGAATCAGGGTTACGATACTATCAATCGCACCATCTCTGGAATTGAAACAGATGTTTGGCGGCATGGTTGGAAACCTTGTCCTTGTCTATCAATCGCACCATCTCTGGAATTGAAACTACAGAAGAACAAAAAGAATTGAGGCTTCAGGAGATTCTATCAATCGCACCATCTCTGGAATTGAAACGTGTTATATCTGCTTTGGCTACGTTACAAAAACTTGCTATCAATCGCACCATCTCTGGAATTGAAACGAACTGGACGATGTTGGGATCCTCGAAGGGGTTACGCCTATCAATCGCACCATCTCTGGAATTGAAACGCAGATCTGCTTCAGCCTGTTTAAGTGTAGCGGCAGTCTATCAATCGCACCATCTCTGGAATTGAAACCAGGCAGCGGGCTATCAGGCTCGTGAAAGAGGTCCTTCTATCAATCGCACCATCTCTGGAATTGAAACCGAAGTCGAGCGAGAACTCACCCTTCTCTATAATCTTCTATCAATCGCACCATCTCTGGAATTGAAACTTGATAGGTCTTTTTGTAGCAACAGGGGAGGCTAACTATCAATCGCACCATCTCTGGAATTGAAACTTGATACAGACCTACCGATGCGCCAAGCGCTTCATACTATCAATCGCACCATCTCTGGAATTGAAACCACGTTTTACAATCTCAAACAGCTCTTCGGGATTGGGCTATCAATCGCACCATCTCTGGAATTGAAACTGGTTAAAGCCGCATACCTCGGCCTGCCGCTGTCGCTCTATCAATCGCACCATCTCTGGAATTGAAACATATTGCGGTTCATCCAGTTAGCGCGGAACTCAAGGACTATCAATCGCACCATCTCTGGAATTGAAACAACCCTGATGAAGTATGTTCAGGATTGGAACTATACTATCAATCGCACCATCTCTGGAATTGAAACGATCCACATCCTTTTGGCTCTCTGCCCAGGTTGAGTCTATCAATCGCACCATCTCTGGAATTGAAACTGTAAAGCTGCTGAACGGCCTCTTTTGCCGGGCGGCCTATCAATCGCACCAGCTCTGGAATTGAAACTTCCGAATGCAACCTCTGTTGTGATTGCCTTCAATGCCTATCAATCGCACCATCTCTGGAATTGAAACTACCAATGCAACAACCGCATTGGATTCCATCGATGAGCTATCAATCGCACCATCTCTGGAATTGAAACATCAAAATTGACAAGGTTGTTGAGTAGCAGTAAGTTCTATCAATCGCACCATCTCTGGAATTGAAACATCTCCCTGACGGGACAAAAAACAGGCGTTTCACGCTATCAATCGCACCATCTCTGGAATTGAAACCCGAGGATGGCAATGTTTTTCTCGACCGCAATCCCGCCTATCAATCGCACCATCTCTGGAATTGAAACACATGGTTTTTGCTCTGACTCATCAACAGCTCGATCTATCAATCGCACCATCTCTGGAATTGAAACGAAGGTGTTGAGCTTCCGGAGGCCACCGACCTAAGCGCTATCAATCGCACCGTCTCTGGAATTGAAACTGAACTACTACGACAGGTCAGAAGTAAGCAACAGCTATCAATCGCACCATCTTTGGAATTGAAACTTCGTTCAGCTCCTTTATCAGCTGATCCGCTTTCACTATCAATCGCACCATCTTTGGAATTGAAACAGAAAGTTTTTTGGGCAAGGCGCCGGAGTCTGAATATCATTCACACCATCCAAAAAACCACACAAACGGATAAGCTAAAAAACTCCATCTTTGCAATATGATCTTTAATGCCATTCAATTCGCTGCCGATGCCCGGTGCTTAGCCGAATCACAGTAAGTTTTTTTAAAATACATCAAAAACAATTCCTTATTAAAAATATGTATTTTTGAAAGTTATTAAAGTGGTAAAGCCGAGAATACATATAAGAATAACCTGAAAATTATAACTAGTTTTATAATGAAAAATAAAATCATATTTGTAATTACATTTTTTGTATTACTGGCTAATAGTTCTTTCAGCCAGAGTGACTTCCGGAACGGATTTATAATAACTCCGGAGAATGATACGATTTATGGTCAGGTAAATTATCGGTCAAACCTGAATAATTATAAATCTTGTATATTCATAGGTGAACAAGAAGGCAGGAAGTACTATCCGCATGAAATTAAAGGATTTGGATATAATAATGATAAATTCTTCGCATCTCAAATTATTGAAGGCTCTTTTGTGGAAGCATTAGTAATTGGTGATATCAGCCTTTACAAATCCAAAGATAAATATCATATAAAAAAAGACACGAGCATTTATGATTTGGAATCTTCCCGTGAAGAAGTGAAAATAGGCAGGAAAGTCTATGTGAGGGAAAGCAATAAATGGCGTGGTATAATATCTGCTTTGATTAGCGATTGTTATTATAATACGACTGATATTATTTCGAATATTAATCTGAATGAGAAGAGTTTAACAAACTTAGTTGTCGAATATAATCAATGCAAAGGTTCAGCGTTTAAAGAATTCAAGACAAAAAAACCGTGGATAAATTATGATTGGGGAGCTGCTGTTGGCCTGGCAAGGTCTGAGATTCAAATAAGTAAATATTCAACGTATTATCTATATCTTGATGACTCCTATTGCTCCGTTGATCCTTCAGCAGGAATTCTTTTCACTATTTCTTCACCCCGAATTACAGAAAAATTTGCTTTCCAGGGGGAAATTCATTACATAAAATCCGGTTACTCATCCCTGGTTGTGCTGAATCAGTCATCAACAGAATATTATGACACTTATATTGACCTGACAACATTATCAATGCCCCTTTCATTAAAGTACTCTTTCCCTGAAAAAAAATACGGATTGTATTTACAAGGTGGGATCAACTATGATTATCATCTGAATTCAGAGACGAAACTGATGACTGAGATTGTTTCGGGAAATGTTGTAAATACATATCCTGAGCGATCAGCGTTTAAGATTAATAACAATCAAATCGGATATTGGGCAGGAATTGGTATTCTTAAATCATATCCAAAATTTAAAGCCGGCATCGCTGTCCGCTATTTTGAAATGTCCGCACTTAACAGTACCGGAATTTTCAAAGCAAGTAACAATCGCATTATGATAAATCTTATTCTTATCACAAAATGAAAGCAATCTTAAGGAACCTTCTGTTGATCTCATTGCTGAGTTTGCTGGTAAAGTGTAATAAAGATGAGGTTACCGGTCGCGATTATCCAAGAATAAAAACACTTCCCGTTACCGAAATTACCCCGGATGGTGCAAGGTTTAATGCAGAAATAATTTTTCGGGGCAATTTTGAAGTAATTAATTACGGATTTGTATGGAGTGAATATATAAATCCGGCAATAGAAAACAGCGACAGGGTCATATACTCAGATAATATTGATTCTAAAAATTTTACAGAGACAATAGAAACTGCCTTGAAAGAAAATGTTTCCTATTATGTTCGGGCATTTATTAAAACAAAGGATTTTATCGTTTACGGGGAGAATATAAGCTTCCTGAGCCTGGGGAGCAAGGCTCCCAAAATACAGGATGTTTTTCCGCTTGAAGGAACAGTAGGAGATACATTAACAATCAGGGGAAAAAACTTCAGTTATGTTAACCAAAACAACGATATTTTTTTCAACAACTTTAAAACAAAAGCATTAGCAAGCACTGATTCCCTGATTCTGGTTGTAGTTCCTGAAATTACCACTCCGACCAATATTATTTCAGTCAGCGTTACCGGTAATTCCGCTGGTTTCCCGGATTCTTTCATTATCACAACTCCCCTGATTTATTCTGTTCATCCTGAATCAGTAACATTTGCAGATACAATTGAAATAAACGGTGATTGTTTCAGCCAGTTGATTGAAGCAAACAAGGTCTTTCTTGGGAATACACAAGCCAGTGTTATAACGTCTTCCAAAAAAAGATTAAAGATTATTGTGCCTAATGAACTGGAAAAATCTTCCAATGAACTCCGGATCGTTTTAGGCGGGAGAGAAGCCGTTTTCGAATCCGTTTTGATTAAACCACCAGCAATTTTTTCAATAAATAGCGATCTGATTAAGACGTTCGATGTTGAAAATATGACAATTACCGGTGAAAATTTTAATCCATTACCTCAGAAAAACAAAGTTTCTTTTGGTGAGCACCAGGTAAAAATTATTTCATCAACCGGCACCCAATTAGTCGTTGAATTCCCGAGAAGTCTGATTCCTCTCAGGGAAGTCAGTGTTTTTGAAACCCTGGATGTTTCAGTAAGTGTTCTTGATCAGAACTTTACCCTGGAAGAAGCGTTAAGAGTTGATTATAAAAGTACTTGGACAAAAATGAGGGACTTCCCGGGTAATCCAAGGATATATGGTGCGTATTTTTCAATAGGCGATAAAGGATACATTGGACTGGGAGGTGGTAGTGAATTTGGAAGCTGGTACAAAGACTTCTGGGAATACGATCCTGTTACGGATATATGGATCCGGCTTGAAGATTTTCCCGGTGATGCAAGAAATAAGTTTGCCACTTTTGTAATCGGAGAAAAGGCATATATAATTTGTGGTACAAAAGGCAATCAATATACCCCGGACTACAACTTAAGCGAAGTCTGGGAGTTTAATGGAATTACCCGCACCTGGACCCGGAAAAATGATTTTCCGGGGGGAGCAAGATTCAGTCCATTCGGATTTTCAATCGGCAGTTATGGTTATGCCGGAGGCGGCGCTTATGGTAATTACGAAGAAAAAATGGATTTCTGGAAATACGATCCGGTTACGGATACCTGGAGTCAATTAAACGATATTTACTATGGCATCTGGAACGAAGATATGCTCACGATCTCCTCTTCAAATACGGCGCATATTCTTGCGAAATATTACGGAAGCTATGGCGGAAGCAGGTATTTCTGGGAATACGATGAAGTGAATGACAGCTGGACAGAACTATCCCATTGTCCGATCGGAAGCAGAGAAATGAGCGGATTCAGGATAAATAATAAAATTTATGCCGGTTTGGGTCTGTTTTCCAGCTTTGATGGTTCAAATGTCTGGATTGATTACGACATCGCCTCAAATACCTGGAATTATTCGGACAATGTATTTGCCGGCGGTTACAGAAGAAATGCTTCCACTTTTACAATAGGGAATACGGGGTATATTCTCCTGGGGCTCTCAGGAAGTCATTATGCAAACAGGAATGATGTCTGGAAATTTGATCCCTCAAAACCGGATTGACAGAATATAATTTCAATGTATGCTTACACCGGATATAACAACCGTCAGGCTTGAAATAAATTCAGTTTTATTGCTGTGCTTTGATTGTAATGCAACATGATAATGAAGATATATAAAACAATTGCTTTTCGTATGTCAAACCCGGTGACAGATATCAATCATTCACAGCATCCACCAAACCAGGCAAACCGGATAAACTAACATAAACTACAATTTTGCACTATGATCTTCAATGCCATTCAATTCGCTGCCGATGCCCACGCAGGACAATACCGAAAGGGCACCAATATCCCCTATATTTCCCACCCTGTAAATGTGATGAAAACCCTGTGTCAACAGGGATGTGATGAAGAAACCATTGCCGCCGGCATTCTCCATGATGTGGTGGAAGATACGCCCGTTACCCTTGAAATGGTGGAACAACACTTCGGAAAAAGGGTGGCCCGGTTGGTGGCCGGCGCCTCGGAACAGGATAAAATTACAGACAAACACCTGCCCGAACCCGACTGGAAAGTACGCAAGCAGCGGACCCTGCACCACCTGGAGCAGGAATCCGACCTTTCGGTCCTGATGATATCCTGCGCCGACAAGCTCGACAATGCAAGGGCCATTCTGCACGATTACCGGGAAAAGGGCGAAGAACTCTGGTCGCGTTTTAAAGCAGGTAAAGACGAACAAAAATGGTACTATTCTTCCCTGGCCGGGGTACTGGTAAAAAGGGGAAACGAACACGGAAACCCGTTGCTGAAAATGGCGCTGGAACTTGAAACCACCGTGAATCAGATATTCCTGTCCTGATTCTCACCCTGCCTGATTTTCCAGGATTTCCGGTTATTATAAAATTCCCGGAAAAATAATCACAGTTACAAGCTTTATCATAAATGAATACTCCTGTAAACACACACAGGTATACATTATCTGCGCAGAAGTTCACATCTTGTGCAGATGGAATCAATGTCGCAATGACAGATGATAAGCAAGGCCTTTATGTGTACTAAATCACCATAAAATGCAGGCCATTTCTAGGGCCTGTAACCCACTGTCTGGGCCCCCACCACATGCTGTGAAGGCTTCAGATTCATCAGGCTGTGCATAGCCTCACGGTCCACCATGGCACGCATCACAGTGTTAAGTCCTTCGGAAGCGCAATAGAGATAAACATTCTGTGAAATATATCCCGCACTCAAACCGGAATACAAAGATTTATCCTGTGCTTCCTTCATACGGTCATAGTCGGAAACATATACCAGATTTACAGGCGCTTTTTCTACAAAATCCTGCATCCCGGAAGCTTTCCGGTGATCGCCCGCGACAACCTGCACAAGTTTATGTCCCGCTTCATCATAAAGATAAATTCCTTCTTTCAGAAACACATATACCTGCACATCCTGCCAGTTGCGGGCCGAGGGTGCGGTGCGTTTTCCGCTTTCCGGACGGTTGATGCCGCAGGCAGCCCACAGCAATCCAGACAGATGTTCCTGCGAAAGCATCTCTTCACTGAATTCACGGTGGCTACTCCGTTCACTCAATGCCTGCATCAGCGGCTTGCCCGATTTCAGATCAGGCGGGGATAAAGGAATCTCCCCCTCCTGGGAAAAGACAAAATCTGGTGTCATAAGGCTGAACGCGAATAAAACGGAAAAAAACAATTCTTTCATAACAAATAATTTTTTTGAAACCGGGATCAGGCGTTTCCGGTTTTTCAAAGATAACGAAACTTAGCAAACAGAGGCAGGAGGATAAGGTTGAGGTTATGCTTCGGCTGGTCTCGGCTGGTCTCGTTCCGATGGCTATCGGAATCGCTCGACCACCGCCGCTCGACCACCGTCGCTCACCACAAGTCGCTCAGCAACCAGGGTTAAGGTTGAGCGCGTAGAATGGACGGAGTATTGCAATAACAGAAAGTTAAAAAATTAACAATGATTACCAGGTGCATAGGTGCGTAGCATTGTGTAAATTTAAAAATCCCGCCTGTTGCGGGACAAGTCATAAAAATGCGGTAATGCAGTTTATCTGATTCCGGCAAAGTAGCCGGGAAAACTGTACCCTATTGTGTCCTATTCCCGGCAAAATAGCCGGGACAAGTTGTGTCTATTGTGGTGAAAAGAAACTTGCCACATTTTCCAAAATCTACTAAGAAATAACCACAGCAGGCACATTAGAACACAATAGGTTCATGCATTAACTTAAAGCTGATGAGATTTCATTGTCATGAATCATTGAATTCTGCGTTTCCTGAAAACGATCTAATGTGTCCTATTGTGTCTATTGTGGTGAAAAGAAACTTGCCACATTTTCCAAAATCTACTAAGAAATAACCACAGCAGGCACATTAGAACACATTAGGTTCATGCATTAACTTAAAGTTGATGAGATTTCATTGTCATGAATCATTGAATTCTGCGTTTCCTGAAAACGATCTAATGTGTCCTATTGTGTCTATTGTGGTGAAAAGAAACTTGCCACATTTTCCAAAATCTACTAAAAAATAACCACAGCAGGCACATTAGAACACATTAGGTTCATGCATTAATTTAACGTTGATAAGATTTCAAAGCCTCGAATCATTGAACGCTGAGTTTCCTGAAAACAATCAATTGTGGCCTGTTCCCGGCAATGTAGCCTGGACAAGTTGTGTCTTATGTGGTTTATTAATCCACCTGACATTCTATGGCACGCGTCAGGCCCTGTCGCAACTTTTCGCGGGAAGACGCGCTCCCGCTGACGCAGATGTCCCTTCCGTGCGCGGTATTCAACTTATCAAGGTTTAATCGTCTTTTAAACACCTAACAGGTCAGAAGAAAACCTGTCAGGTGGATCCTTATCCCTCTCTCTCCTTCTTCAGGCGTCCCTCGTCCCTTGCCCATCTGAAAAGCCTAAAATTATCTATGTAACGAAATGCCCGGTCAAATCACCAAATCCGGAATCTAAAATCAATAACTGGCAATTTCAATGCAAATTACCACCTATATACTTAAATATCAATCTATTTAGAAATTAAAAATTAGAAATTAGAAATTCTTTTAACCTCAATTTCCCCTGTTAAAACAGCATCATAAATCTAAAATCATAAATCTAAAATCCGAAATCTACTCCAGGGGTTCCGGTTTAATCCTTACGCCGTCGTATTTCTTTTCGATGCCGTTCTGGTAACTGATCACCATAAATACCGTTCCATCGGTATTATACTGAATCCAGTCGCCGTTTTTCATACCCATCAGGTACTCGCCTTCGTCTTTCTTTTTACCATCTGGCCAGAACCAGATATGGCGCCCGTTGGGATTGTCGTCGATATAAGCGCCCTGAAAACTCAACTCCCCGTTGTCGTAGTAATATTTCCAGTCACCGTTGCGCATTCCGCTGCGGTAGGTGCCTTCTTCGCGATGGTCGCCGTGCTGGTATTTCCAGAATCCTTCCTCCAGTCCGTCAACATACTCACCCTGAATAATCACGGTTCCATTTTCATCATATTCCGTAAATAATCCTTCCGACTTTCCGTTCAGGAAATTCTCTTCACGCAGCAACAATCCATCTTCGTAATACCATTTCCACAGACCATCAGAATTCCCCTGGTTGTTGTAATTGCCTTCCTGTTCCAGGTTTCTGTTCTGATGGTAGAAACGCCATTTGCCGATGCGTTTGCCATTCCGGTATACACCTTCCGACCTCAGTGTCCCGTCTGCATAGAACTCCTTCCACGGCCCGTCTTTTACCCCTTCATCGTCAATAATCCCTTCGGCCGTAATCACTCCGTTGGTAAAGGTGTAAGCGGCAACCACCTGTCCCTTTTCATCGTACTCCCGCCTTATGCCTTCGGGGGTATCGCCCTTGTAGCTGGCCCTGGTTTTTACTTTTCCGTCAGGATAATAATCGGTGCGTACATCCAGTTTGACCAGTTCGGGCGGCTCTTCCTGCTTAACATCATTCACATATTTGGCAATATCAATGAGCATGCCTTTTTCGTCATACTCTTTGAAATAGCCGTTGCGCTTATCATCCCTGTAATTGCCTTCGGTTTTCACTTTCCCGTCGGGGTAGAAAAATTTCCATTTACCCTGTTTCAGTCCGTTGCGGTCGCGGCGGTTGATGTTTTCGCGATCCACCACAAAACCGCGCCGGTATTCTATCATGGTAATCACCGTTCCATCCTGGTCGTATTCACGCGCATACCCGTTTTCGAGGCCGTTTTCGAAATTAATCGTCCGCATTATTTTCCCGTCAGGATAAAAATAAACGGTTAGTCCGTGTTTCACGTCATTCGAAAAATTCTCTTCAATAATTTCATTTTCCCTGAAAGTGCGTCGGATGCCTTCCTTTTTGCCGTTCAGATAGGTAATCTGCAGGGTGGTTTTACCGTTTTCGTCATAAAAACTCCAGATGCTGTCGAGTTCGAAATTTCTACGGTTTCCTTCCGATTTCAGGGTGCCGTTTTCCCAGTAAGTTTTCCAATAACCATCAGGTTTTCCGTCGCGCATCATCCCTTCGCTGGAAACCTTGCCATCGGGATGGTAAAAGCGGTTGAATCCGTTGGGTACAACGGTGTTGTCCTGCGCTTTCAGAAGAAAGGCAATCATCACTAAAACCAGAAACAGCAGTGATTTTCGCATTTTGTAAAATTACGCAAATCAGCGGAATTTTTCCTATCTGATCAGTTTTGCTGCTTTTGAAATTTCCAGCATCCTGATAATCGGTTCTTTGGCCCGTTCTATAACAGCGGTATCCAGTAAAATTTCCGGAGATTCATTTTTCAGACAGAGATACAATTTCTGTACCGTATTCATTTTCATATAAGGACAATCGTTACAGGAACAGGTTTCATCCGATGGCACAACAATAAATTCCTTATCGGGAGAAGCTTTCTGCATCTGATGAATGATACCGCCTTCGGTTGCCACTATATACCGTTTGCAGGAATCCTTTCTGGTATATTCGAGCAAAGCGGCGGTAGATCCGATGAATTCGGCCAGTGCAAGCACCGGTCCCCGGCATTCGGGATGTGCGATCAATTTTGCATCCGGATTTTGCATTTTCAGCTGTATCACTTTTTCGTCACTCAGCTGGTTATGCACATGACAACTCCCGTCCCACAAAACCATGTTGCGCCCCGTTTGTCCGTTAATGTAAGCGCCCAGGTTTTTGTCAGGGACAAATATCAGTTTTTCATCCTGCGGAAAAGATTCCACAACCATTTTTGCATTGCTGGAAGTGCATATTACGTCCGACATCGTTTTAACGGCTGCAGAGCAATTTATATACGAAACCACCTTATGCCCCGGGTGAGCCTCAATAAAGCGCTTAAAATCGTCCGGAGGGCAACTGTCGGCCAATGAGCAGCCGGCTTCAAGGTCGGGCAATAACACTTTTTTATCAGGACTGAGTATTTTTGCTGTTTCAGCCATAAAATGCACACCTGCAAAAACAATTATATCAGCATTGGTTTCCGCTGCTTTTTGCGAAAGCTGCAGGCTGTCACCTACAAAATCGGCGATATCCTGTATTTCCGGTACCTGATAATAGTGCGCCAGAATTACCGCATTCTTTTCCTTCCGCATTTTATCAATCTGACTCAGCAATTCTTCGTTGGTTTGCATCCCGTTATTGTTTTGTGAATAAATCGGTCATTTCGGTTTTTAATAATGAAATCTTTAAATAAAAATCATTATTATTATTACTGCTGTTAATTCTGTTGGAAAATTGTTGATTTTACTTCTTGCTTTTTTCCTTATCAGTAGTTTATCAACAACCGGTTAACCGGAAAAAATTCAGATTAATGTTGTATCACAAATATTTAGCCAACTATTAACATTTTGTTGATAATATGATTCCAACAGGTACAAAAGTATCTGAAAGATGTTTATTTCTGTTGATTGCCTGTTAATTGTTTTTGACAAAAAAGACTAATTTCATTCATAATGCATGCTATCCCGAAAATTCTTAACAGGTCAGGCAATTTTTCAGGATTTTGTAACAATGTCAAACGGAAATTAACAAATTTTTGTTAATAAACTATATTTTATTGATTATTAGTTAATTAAATTGTCATAGATGTAAACCGTAATTTTTAAGTGTCTTATTTCTAACCGGCTCTGCTGATAACCTCAATTAATGATTAATTTTGTGATTAAATTTATTAACAATGTGGGATAAATCACAAATACTGGCATTGGCAAGCGATCATGCAGGGTTCGAATTAAAGTCATTTCTGATAAAAATACTTAAGGAAGAAGGATATCAATTTCAGGATTACGGGGCTTTTTCGACAGAAAGTGTTGATTATCCTGATTTTGCGCATAAACTTGCAAAATCGGTTCATGCCGGGCTGCACACGCGCGGTATCGTAATCTGCGGAAGCGGAAATGGGGTATGTATGGTTGTGAACAAATATGAGGGTATCCGCGGCGCGCTTTGCTGGAACAGTGAACAGGCAGAACTTACCCGCCGGCACAATGATGCGAATGTGTTATGTTTGCCCGGAAGATTCATTGATTTTGATGATGCCATCAAAGCGGTGAAATTGTTTCTCAATACTGATTTTGAGGGTGGAAGACATAAAACCAGGGTGGACAAAATCAATATAATTGGCTGATTCTGCTGATGATTGAAGTTTACAACAAATTCAGAAAGGATTCATCCTTAAAGGCTGCCGATACTGAGCATCACCGGAAGATAAGTTATAATATCAGCCGGTATGATTTGGCCGTAAAAGCGGGAAAGCAGCAATATGCCAACCTTGAGCTGGCCCGGACCCGGGCGGCTTATCTGAAAAACAAGGTAATCGGTGACCTCGAAAAGTTTCTCGTCGAATTTGAGGTAAACTTTGAAAAAAACGGGGGAAAAATTATCTGGGCGCAGGATGCGGGGGATGCCATCAGGGAAATTCTTGAAATTGTTAAGAAATATGATGCGGCCTATGTGGTGAAATCCAAAAGCATGGTTACCGAGGAGATCGGGTTAAATGAACACCTCGTCGAAGCCGGCGTTGAGGCAATTGAAACCGATCTGGGAGAATTTATCGTGCAGCAGGCGGGCGAACAGCCTTACCACATCGTAACCCCGGCAATGCACAAATCAAAAGAAGATGTTGCAGCGCTGTTTAATGAGAAATTCGGACTTCCTCCGGGAAGTACCCCGGAACAGGTAACGGCATTTGTCCGCAGCAGGCTCAGGGAGAAATTCTTTCATGCCAGGGTGGGAATTACCGGTGCCAATTTTCTGGTGGCTGATACCGGTTCTGTCTGCCTTACCGAAAATGAGGGCAATGGTTTAATGAGTACCGCCTTTCCTGATGTGCATATTGTAGTAGCCGGGATTGAAAAGGTGATTCCATCGGTAAAGAACCTCGATCTTTTCTGGCCTTTGCTGGCCACCCACGGCACGGGTCAGAAGATGACTGCCTATAACAGCCTTATCAGCGGACCCCGTCAGGAAGGCGAATCTGACGGGCCGGCGGAGATGATCGTGATTCTGCTCGACAACAGCCGCTCGGAAGTATTGTCGCGGAAAAACCAGCGGCGTGCGCTGGGCTGCATCCGCTGCGGGGCCTGTCTGAATACCTGTCCTGTTTATAAAACCATTGGCGGACATGCCTACGGAACCACTTACAGCGGACCAATAGGATCGGTCATCACTCCCTGGATGAAAGGGCTGAATGAATACAAACACCTGAGCTTCGCCTCTACCCTTTGCGGAAGCTGTACCGAAGTCTGTCCGGTAAAAATCAATCTTCATGAATTGCTGCTATATAACCGCAACGACAGCGTGAAGCAGGGCAGCTACACCGTGTTTGATGCGTTTTCCATGTTTACCTGGAAGAAGATCATGTTGAACCGGAAATGGATGGATACAGGCAGCGCAAAAATGAAAAATATGGTTTTTAAAAAGGCTTTTTCCGGTTTGTGGGGTCCTGAACGGGAATTACCGGAGATAGCCGCTGATAATTTCAAACAGTTGTGGGAAGAACGCAGGGAAGGAAAAATCAGAAAATAGCAGAAAGGTGTCCTGTAAAGAATTCAGAGATATTGCCTGAGTACCTGCCTAACACCTGAAACGTATCCTCCTCCGAAAAGATTTACATGCACCAGCAGCGGATAGAGCTGATTCAGCGATATCCGTTCTTCCCAGCCGTATGCAAGCGGGAATGACTCGTTGTATGCAGCATAAAAGCGGGAATCAAATCCTCCGAAAAGCCTGGTCATGGCGATGTCAATTTCCCTGTGTCCATGATAAACAGCCGGATCTATCAGACAAACATGACCATCTTTGCTCCATATAAAATTTCCGTTCCAGAGGTCTCCGTGCAGCAAAGAGGGTGGTTCTGCCGGTATCAGGTCTTTAAGTTTCAGAAAAAGCTTGTCGAAAGAATTACAATCCTGGCCGTTGAGTAATCCTGATCTCCGGGCCATAGTTACCATTGGCTGAAGGCGTTGTTCTGCCAGAAAACCCGCCCATTGATCACAGGGCGTATTTTGCTGGATGAGGGAACCTATGTAATTATCATGATCCAGGCCAAAGTAGCCTGCATTTACCCGGTGCAGGCAGGCCAGCCGGCGCCCGAAATCTTCCCAGAAGTCTGGCTGGTTTCCACCGCCAGCCTCATCTTCCATCAGCAGAAAGGAAAATTTACCGGCCTGCGTGCACAGGAATACTTCCGGAACTTTAATACAGGCAGTATTACGGATTATTTCCAGTCCCTTGCTTTCCGCTTCAAACATGCCCGGATAACGGGCGGCATCGTTGAATTTGATAAAATATACGGCCGATGTTGTGCGTATACTGAATGCCCGGTTGATGGATCCGCCGGAAACGGGCGAAACCGAGGTTATTTTACGGTGGCCGGGATGGACTTTACCCAACCAGTTCTCAACTGCCTCCCGGATGGCCGGTGGAATCATGGAGACCTCGTTTAGAAAAGAAAGGAACGTTTCTGTTGAAATCCGTTTCTGATAAGTCGTTCAAACAAAAGCAACAAACCCACGGAAAGGAAGATAATGATCATGGTTGAAGAATTTTTCAGGTATGAAACGATGCTGTTGAAACCTTCAAGAATTCCCAGTGAAGCATTCAGCAGGTTCCGCAACTGGTCGGTATCTGAGAAAAGATTGATTTTCATAAATGGCCACTGGGCGAACAACATGATTACAACTATTACCAAAGCCGCAAACAAAGAAAGATACCCCCATAGCATTTGCCTGCGGTATTCCGGTGTGTCGGTAAGGGGCTCAATTCCTGACTGAATCTGCTGCATAATTCCGCTTGTGAAACCTTCAGGAGCCTTTTCAAGCGGCAGATTGGCCATCAGCTGTGTCAGGAACCTGTCATTTTCCGTTTCACTGAATTTATCGTTTGTCATAATCTGCAAATTTAATCAACCTGTGATAAATGCTATCACGCAATTTTTAACTGCATCCGCTCAGCCATAGCTGCATAAAGTTTTTTTCTGATGCGGTGAAGTTTGACTTTTACATTTGAAACCGAAAGTCCGGTAATTATTCCGATCTCTTCCACACTCTGCTGATGCTGATAAAACAGGTTAATCAGCATCAGTTCATCTTTCTGAAGCGTTTTCAGCGCGGCATTCATGAGTTCAATCTTTTGTTGTTCGTCAAGCATTCCGGCGTTCTCCCTTACCTCGTCCGTGCTGTAGTTTTCAACCATGCGCTCATCAATAGCCTGCGTGATAATACTTTTTTTCCTTGTTCTGGAAACAGCGGTATTATATGCAATCCTGAAAAGCCAGGTACTGAACCGGGCTTCATATTTAAAACCCGGGAGGGCGTGGAATGCCTTGAGAAAAGTATCCTGGGCGGCTTCCTCGGCCTCTTCCCTGTTTCTGATGACCTTCAGAATCAACGAAAACACCATGTCCTTATACCTGTCAACCAATACTGAATAGTTTGCAGTATTGCCTTCAAGTATGCTGCCGATAATTTTTATATCGTCGTTCTGGTTCATCGTTGTGTTTTAGACGTCAGGCAGGTGACGGGGTTACAAACGGACAGGAAATTTTACAATTTCATTTCATTGGCAATTCATCATGTGATTTATTCAAGGTTCTGTAACCGGCAAATTCATTCTGCGTCAAACTGGCAACGAACCCAAAAACATTTAAGCCATGAATGACTTTCTGATACCCGCCACAGTTTTTGCCACCATCTATGGCGTGATTTACTTGTTTATCCGCAAAAGGGAGCGGATGGCCCTGCTCGACCGTGGATTGGATCCAAGATCGTTCGAATCGGACAAAACCGGTTTTTCCTCACTCAAATACGGCCTGCTCTTTACCGGTATCGGTCTTGGTTTGCTCCTGGCAAATATTCTTGTTTCAGTCGGGGCGATGGAGCGGGAGGCCGCATATTTTTCATTGGTTTCACTCTTTGGTGGTATTGCCCTCATCATTGATTATATGCTTGAAGTGAGTATTACCAAAAGAAACAACAAACAAAAGCAGGAAAGTACCGGTACCGCGGGAGAAAATTTCGGATGATTACCCGAACCTGAATTCCTGTAAAATGGTATATTCAGGCCCCTCTTTTTTCAGTACGCTCTCGTAAAGTTCAAAACCCTCTATCCGCTGTACCCGGAATTTCACGTCCCTGAAGTGGGCAATGATTTCCTGAAAATGATTTTTGTCCCTGATCTCCCTGATTCTGCCGACAGTGAGGTGAGGGACAAAATTTTGCCGGTCACTGATAAATCCGGCCTCTTCAAGAGAAAGATTGAGATTGGAAATGAGTTTTGTGAGAACCGGATTTTCGGTAATGCCAAACCAAATAACACGGGGATTGTAATAGCTGCCGAAGATGCCGGTTTTGGCGAGTTCAAGGTTAAAAGGAGGAATTTCGCGGGTAGCTTTCTGCAGTGCTTCTGTTATAACCGGTATTTCGGTATCAGGGGTTTCCCCGAAAAAGCGGAGGGTTACATGAATGTTATGAAGTTCGACCCATTTAATGATATGAAAACCAAGGACCTGCCGGAGATTATGGTAAATGTCGGAGAAAGCTTCATCCGGTTCAATCCTGATTGCTGCGAAAAGTCGTTTGGTTTCCATCGTAACGCGAATTGACTTTGCAAAGATGGAAAAGAATTGAAAAATATTTCTTTGTTTTCAGGAAAATATTCTAAATTTGCATCCCGTTTCAGCAATGAAGCCTGATCTCCGGGGCGTTAGCTCAGTTGGCTAGAGCGTTAGACTGGCAGTCTAAAGGTCAGGGGTTCGACTCCCCTACGCTCCACAAGGAAGCCTGTAAATCACTGATTTACGGGCTTTTATTTTCATTGGTACCGGTTGGGTGAACCCTATTTTTCGTCCTTCTTTTTATTCTCCTCAGCGTCCTCTCCCGACATCCCGTCTTTAAACTCTTTAATTCCCTTTCCAAGCCCTTTCATCAGTTCGGGAATTTTCTTTCCGCCGAATAACAGAAGAACAATTGCCAGAATAATTACTACCTGCCAGGGACCGATTACGCCCAGTAAAACCTGTGTCATCATGTTGGTGCAGTTAAATACTACTACAAAGTTAATGATTAACTTGATCTGTAGGTGAACTATGTTTAAATGTTTAACCCGGATTATTGGTTGTCAGTGCAATGCTGATTGTGCTGATTACATGTACTTAATCGTTTAAGCATTGTCAAATGCTTAATCCGGGTTTATCGTGACCTTACAATCCATCCCTCGGGATTCTGCAGGTTCTTGCCGTGCCATAGCTCGAAATGGAGGCGGGTTTTCCCTGTTTCATCCGTATTGATCACCCCTATTTCCTGTTTGGTTTTTACTTTATCGCCTTTTTTAACAAACAGCTGATCCAGGTTGGAATATACAGTAAGAAATTCACCGTGTTTTACAATCACTACATTATTGTAGGTTGGAAGGGTCATAGTAGATGTTACCACCCCTTCAAATACAGCCCTGGCTTTTCCCCCTCTTTCTGTGGCAATGTCGATGCCGTTATTCTTCGTTTTTATGCCCTTTAGTACGGGATGCGGGTGCTCACCAAAGGAAGCAGAAATCACTCCTTTTTCAGTCGGCCACGGAAGACGTCCCTTATTGCCGGAAAAATTTGATGAAAGCTCCAGCTCGGCCGGTGTGAGGGCAAATTTGTTCTCCGGTGCCGGTTTGGTACCGGCCTTTTTTGCGGCTTCATTGGCTTTCCTGATCTCTTCGGCAATCAGGTCTTCAATGGCCTTTTGCAACCTGCGGGCTGCCCTCTCGCTTTCGCGCAACTTTTTCAGCAGCTCTTTTTCTTTCCTGGTCAGGTTTTTTACCGTTTGATCCTGTTGATTTTTCTCTTTTGCCAGCTTCTGCTGTTCGCCTTCTTCCATCCGCTTCAACTCCAGTTTGCTTTGCTTCTGTTGTTCAAGCAGCAGAAGTTTTTTATTTAATTCCTCCTGGTTCTGTCTGATTACCCTTACCTGGTTTTGCCTGTAACCGGCATACTGCTGGAAATATTTTAATCGTTGATAAGCCTGGTTAAAATCACGGGCAGAAAAAATAAACATAAGGCGGGAGTATGCATTCCGGTTTTTATTGGCATAGTATATCAGGGATGCATATTCCTTTTTCAAACGTTCGATGGTTTTGGTCAGGTGCCTGATGGTGTCGTTGGTCTGATTAATCTGGTTGTCAAGATTTCTGATTTCACCGCTGATGGCATTGATCAGCTCCTGCCTCCTGCTGATTTGCTTATTTAACAAAACCAGTTGATTTACCGACGTTTGCTTGCTTTTCTTGGTTTCATCAAGCAACCTGTTTGTGTAACTGATTTCCTCTTCAATTTTTGCCTTTTGCTGCTGAAGCTGGCTCTTTTTGTCCTGGGCCTGTAATTCATTCACGCCCGCTGTTAAGATCAGCATAACGGACAGAATGAATGCATTCACATATTTACGGGGCGCACAGCTAAAAGGCAGGTTCATTGAAGTTATGTTTAGAATTTATTAACACGGTTATATTTTTCAGGTATCCTGAATGGGAACTGAAGCGTCTCGCCTGTATTGACTTTTGAATAATCTACCTCAATTTCAACCGCATTTTTATTCTCAGCGGTTTCGAGCTGGAAATTCAGGTGAGAAGGAACCAACTGACCTTCCGTCATCTGGTATTCGTAACGGCCTTCCAGCTTTCTGCCGCTCTGGTTCACTTCTTTGACCAATACCCTGGTGATTTTGAAGTTATCGGGATTGAGCCAGATGTTCTGCAGGGGAATACTTATATTCTGGTTGTGCCTCAGATATTTCTTGAGTTTTCTGCGTTCGGTGGTCACCAGTTTGTATTCCCGGTTATCAATGGAAGCTTTGAAAGAAGAATTTTCATAAAATGAAAAGTCGTTTCCGGTCAGAAAAGCCTGGAGCATATCAAAATCGAGGGTGCTGTTGATCAGGGAATTGATGTAATTGAAATCACTGATGAAGTATGTATTTTCAATGCGGTTCATATATTTCACCGAATCGTTCGAAATAAGCACACGGGCCATTTCAATGCCCAATGCCGGTGAAATGGATATCCAGATCAGGCTGTCTTTTTGTATTCTGATTTGTCCGCTGAAGGAATTGCTGTTCTTATTCTGCCGGAAACCGGCAGAAAACCTGGCCGAAAAGTAATTGTATTTCAACTCATTCTGTTTCAGGTTATCAAACAGGTATTCGGCACCTTGTTCCTTTAAAGGCTCCCTTATCAAGCGTTTGGTTGATGAACATGAGCCCGCGATCAGCAGCACTATGCCTGACAGTAAAATTTTTATTATTGCTCCCCTGATTTGCCTATTCATATAATTTTCCGTCTTTCAGTTTTTGTTCAAGAAGGGCGGAACCCTCGCCGGCAGCCCTGGCCTTTTCCCAGGCGTCTATGGCTTTATTATTACGACCAAGACGGAACAGTATGTCGCCATAATGCTCCATAACCACGGCGCTTGCAGATCCATCCGCCTTCAGGGCCTGTTCTGCATATATCAATGCGGAATTGTAATCACCAATCTGGTACAATACCCATGCATAGGTATCCAGGTATGATGCATTTCCCGGAACAAGCCGGTTGGCTTTTTCCGACATTTCCTTTGCTTTCTCAAGGTTTTCTTTCCTGAGCGAAAGGTAATAGGCGTAGTTGTTCAGTACCAGGGCATTCTCGCTGTTGGCTTTAAGCGATGATTCATATGCCGAGAATGATTCCGCATGATTTCCCAGTGCATGGTGGGCGTCACCGATCATACTGTAAAAATCCGAGATCAACCTGTTATCTCCGGCGACCAGTTTAACCCCGTTGGTAAGCGACTGCACAGCCATTTCATAATTCTTCAGCATATAGTTTGAAAAACCGTTGAAATAATATGGCATTGGCTGCATGGGGAACAGTTCTGATGCCTGTAGGCTTTCCAGGGCCAGTTGACCGTAATCTTCAAGAATTGCATTGGTGCGCAGCAGATTTTCCCAAACCTGGTATTTTCCCGGATCCAGCTGATTCACTTTTCTGAACATTTCCCTGGCTTCCCCGTATTCATCTGACATCATCAGCATTTCTCCCCTGAGCATTAGCGCGCGGGGGTCGTTGGGGTGGATTTCCGCCAGAATTTCTGAAAGCTCAAGCACATCATCCTCAATGCCATCGTAATCTTTAACCTGTGAATAATAGGACATCATGACCTGAATTTTGGTATCGGCATCCAAATAAGGATTGGCGAAACCAGCCTTCAGCGATTCTGTGGCCTTTTCCAGATCTCCCTGTTGACGGTAATAGTCGGCAAGGGATATGTTGATATAGGCATTGTCAGGATCTACAAGCTGAATTTTTTTATAGGTAGCCAGCGCTTCATCACTCTTTCCCTGAAGCAGGTAATATTCAGCCAGCATCGAAAGGATACGGCTGTCCCAGGCGTTTGCTTCGGCAAGTTTTTCAAGTTCTTCCAGGGCCTTTTTCGATTTTCCGGTTGCAAGGTAGATGCGGTGCTTCCGCATCGACAGGTCTTCATTTATTCCCAGGCGCGATTCAAGCTGGTCGTATATCTTTATGGCTTCGGCCGGCTTGTTCAGTTGAAGCCATATATTTGCCAGTTCTATTGCATACTCAGTATTCTGAGGGTCTGAAAGCAGAAGTTTCTCATAAATCAGCCCGGCTTGTTCAGGCTGGTTATTGTTTGCATACAGACTGGCTAAAGTCAGGCTGTACCAGGTATTATCGGGAGATATTTCATAAGCCTTACGGGCAGATTCGATGGATTTTTCAGGATTATTTTTCTGAAAATAGAGCTGTGCCAGTTCGTACCAGGCGGCATCATTCAAAGGATCCTGATTAACACATTCGTTAAACAACTCCAGCGCTCTTTCAGCGTTGCCGGTGAGCTTGGCTTTGTTGGCTTCAAAAAAGAGATTTCTTGCCTTCTGCTGTTCCCTGTAAAGTCGGGCATCTTCCTTACTGATGGAATCTTCGCCTCCTTCAGGCAATTCCTGGGCATTCAGCCGGAAAGAAAGGAACGAAATCAATATCAGCGCTATAATCCTGTAATAATGCATGTTGTAATTATTTCCTGTTAATCTGCAATGAGCAACGGTAACCTCAGTGTAATCCGGTATGTCCGAAGCCTCCCGCCCCCCTTTCGGTATGGTTCAGTTCTTCAACCTCAACCCATTCAGCCTGCTCGTGGCGGCTGACAATCATTTGTGCAATGCGCTCCCCCCGGTTTATGGTGAAAGGTTCCCTGGAAAGGTTTACCAGAATAATCCTGATTTCACCGCGATAATCGGCATCGATGGTGCCGGGCGAATTCAGGATGGTGATGCCATATTTAGCGGCTAATCCGCTGCGCGGACGAATCTGGGCTTCATAACCATCCGGAAGTTCAATATAAAGCCCCGTCGGAATCATGGCGCGCTCAAGCGAAGCCAGTACGACCGGTTCTTCATTGTTTGCCCTTAGGTCCATACCTGCAGATGCCAAGGTTTCGTATGCCGGCAGCGGGTGGGCTGAGTGGTTGACTATTCTGATTTTCATTACAGCTAAACGGATTAGTTTTCACCATGGTGTTGGTGTGCACAAAATTAATCATTCTGAGGTTCTGAACATCAGGCTTTGTGAATCACCCGGCGAAACACTTTACTTTCCCTGTATGCAACGAAGACAATAAAGAAGAGCAGCAAAACGGCGCTGCTGCCATACCTGACCAGCAGATCATCGGTCAGAATCAGCAGTGATGACCCATAGAGCAGCAGGGCTATGATGGTATAGATTGCCGCTCCCGCAAGGTTATATTTTACGGGATAGTACTTCCGGCCAAGGAAATATGAAATTACCATCATTGAAGCATAGCATGCAAAGGTCGCCCATGCGGCACCCATATAACCGAACTTGGGAATCAGCACATAATTCAGCAGCAATGTGATGACGGCTCCGATCACTGATATAATCGCTCCGTAGGTGGTTTTATCGGTCAGTTTAAACCAGATGCTCAGGTTGTAAAAGATGCCGAGAAAAAGATTGGCAAGGAGTAATACGGGTACTACCGGGGCGCCCTCCCTGTAAGCTTCACCCACAAAGAGCATCACGATGTCCAGAAACAACATGATCGAAAGGAATATAAAAAGGCAAACGATCAAAAAGTAATGCATCATCCTGGCGTAGGTGTCCTGCGGATGCTGACCTTTGGCCTGATCAAAGAAGAATGGTTCGGCAGCGTATCTGTAAGTCTGGATAAACAACGTCATCAGAATGGAAACTTTATAACAGGCCCCGTAGATTCCCAATTGCGCCATGGCTTCGGTGGTAGTACCCGGCAGAAGGTGTTTCAGAATAACCCGGTCGAAGGTTTCATTCACGATCCCCGCCATGCCAAAAATCAGGAGGGGCCAGGAATAAGAAAGCATCTTCTTTAACAATGCCGGGTCGGGCTTCATGCTTTTATGCAGAATATCCGGAAGCAGCAGCGCAAAGGTAAGCAGGCTGGCAATCAGGTTTGATATAAAAATATAACCTATGCCGGTTTCCGGATTGTAAATACGGCTGATCAGGCCGGAAATGGCCGTATCAGGGTGTTTTGAAAGCAGGTACGGGCACAGAAGAATAAAAAAGAGATTGAAGCTGATATTCGCCCCGATGTTGACGATTTTGATCAGGGCAAATCGCAACGGCCTGTTTTCAAGCCTGAGCTTAGCGTATGGTATGGTACTCAATGCATCTGTAGCGAGTATCAGGATAAACCATCTGATGTATTCAGGATGGTTGCCGTAGCCCATACGGGCCGAAATTTCAGGGGCAAACAGCAGTCCGGCAACCGAGAAAAGCGCGGAAGTGACCCCCAGAGATGCCATGGCTGTAGCAAATACAGTATTATTCTGCTCCTCGCGCGAGGCAAAACGGAAAAATGCTGTTTCCATGCCGTACGTGAGCAATACAAACAGAAAGGCAACATAGGCATAAACCTCGGTAACAACACCGTATTCGGCTGGAATAAAAGCCCGGGTATAAAGCGGGACAAGCAGATAGTTCAGCAGGCGGCCCACAATGGTAGGAAGTCCGTAGATGGCAGTCTGCCCTGCAAGTTTCCTGAATGGATTCAAAGGCGTCCCCTTTTAAATTAGTTTTTCAGCGCAGGAAGTTCAATAATAAATGTGGTTCCAAGGCCGTCCTCAGAAGTAAAACTGATATCACCCCCGGTTGAATTGATGATATTTTTCACCATAGCCAGCCCCAGTCCCATTCCTGCCGATTTGGTGGTAAAGTTAGGCGAAAAAATCCTGGATTTCTGTTCTTCGCTGATGCCTGTTCCATTGTCTCTGATACTGACAATATGCTTGTCCTCCTGATTTTCAAGAATTATATTGATAATCCCTCTCTTTCCGGAAGGAATGGCCTGAACTGAATTATTCAGCAGGTTGATGAAAACCCTCGATAGCTGTTTTTCATCGGCAAATACATAACAGGGCTTATCCGGTAAGGTCAGTATGATATCTGTTTCCGGATGTTCGGTGAACAAAGCCATGGTTGAGCGGATTATCTCGATCAGTTCAACCTTTTTGTTGTTTGCCTGGGGCAGCTTTGCAAAATCCGAAAAAGCCGTTGCAATGGATGAAAGGGAATCTATCTGTTGAATGAGGGTATGGCTGGTCCTTTCAAATCGCTTGTTCCAGTCCGGGGCCTGCTCTTGCCACGATTTTATAAGATGCTGTATGCTTAATTTCATCGGGGTAAGCGGATTTTTGATTTCATGGGCTACCTGTCTGGCCATCTCCCGCCACGCACTCTCGCGTTCCGAACGGGCCAGCTTTTCAGCACTCTCTGTAAGTTTTTCAACCATGTTGTTGTATTCATTGATCAGATCACCCAATTCATCCTGCCTGTTGTAATCTATTTTTTCATTCCTCTTTCCCAGGTTCAGACTGCTGAACCTTTCCCTGATCAATTGCAACGGCCGTGTCAGGTAACTGCCTACCAACAGCGAAATAACCACTGCTATGGCCGTGAGAATAACGTAAATATTGATGAATGCAACCAGAAATGTTGAAATTTCCTGACGCAACTCCTGCTGCCTGGCAAAATAGGGAAGATTGATGTAGGCAGTCAGTTTATTCATGTCGTTTCGGAAAGGGAGGTAGGCAGAAAGATAATTGTAATTTCCTATCTGCTCATTCGTAATGAACATGGTCCGTTTGTTGATCGCGAGTTGTTTGTAAGCATCGGAATTCATCTGCATCGACTTCAGTCCTTCTTCGAAAATCTGCGACCTGGAGGATGCAAGCAGCGATCCGTCAACATTGTAAAGATTAATATCGCTGAAGAACACCTGCGAAAACTTGGAGAGCAGCTCCTCAAGATAGGGTTGCTGAGACTTTTCCAGCAAATCCATCGCAGCCAGTTTATGTTCCAGTTCAATCAGCACCGAATGGGCCTTTTCGCTCAGCATATCCCTGTTTTTCTTTGCATTCAGGCTTTTGATGTTTTCAAGAATCGTGAAACCGATCAGGGTAGATGCAAAAAGAATGAGCATAATCAGCATAATCTGGAGACGGGTGCTCAGATCAAGGTTTCTCTTTTTCCCTTTTCTGAAAAGCCATAGTATACCGAATATGATAAGAACAAGGAATACATGAAAGGTAATCTGATAGGTGAAAGGAGCCAGTATATCGAGCAATCCGTCTGCTTTTTTGCTGATAATGATTGAACTGTCATCATCAATCACATGATAAAGATGAGTATACCCGTTCTTTTCAAAGAACCGGAAATCTTCCCGGTTGTTCTGATAGGCTGACTCATAAATGCTGTACGAATATTCACCCACATTTTTCACCAGTTCATTTCTTGAATAGATTGCCCAGGAGTAATTGCCTGTTTCTGCAATACCGGTCTGTGAGCGGTCCAGAAGCAGTTCGGGATAACCCAGTCCTTTAGGTGCGTATTTTTTTATCAGCTCAATCACCACAGATATCCTGGCCGGTTCCCTGTCAGATTGCCTGATGGGCACTTTGGCAATATAGTTACCTTCGTCATACGATTCCCTGATATAATAAAAGTTAGCCGAAGCAGTCCTTTCGCCCAGCTGGGATATAATGCCTTCGAAGTATTCATTGCAGTTGATGATAAGGTTCGAAGGTTTTATAATCAGTGTTTTTTCCGGAAAGCAGAGGGTAACCTGGGAATTGTATTTTGTCCAGAAACCTCTGAAATATGTCTGAAGGATGTAGTCGGTGCACGCGGGCTCACGGGCAGGAGAATACCATGATTCATTGATTTTACGCCTGAGAAGGGTATCGGCCGCCATTTTTTTCTCAAGGTCAGTAAACAGATATTCTGCTATTTTATCCCTGTCTGATGATAACCTGACAGCCATAAGCTTACGTTGGCTGTTTTCCTTGATTTTTCTGTTGTGGTAATAGCTGTATGAGGATATAGAAGTAAGGACCAGAATAACAGAGAAGTAAGATACCACTGAGGGGTGTTTTAATCTGCCGGAATATATCCGCATCAGCAATAGAAGGTAGATCAGCAGAAGAATAAAAATTTTCCAGTCAGGGGAATACAGGTCAAGCATGGAGGAAACCTGTGAGAATAAAATGGTAATCAGCACAGAAGTAATCATGATAAACCTGTTTCCGCTGTACGCATAAGTATCCCTGAGCAGCGGAAAACTGATAAGGAAAAAGGAAACCAGGATCAGGGCGATGATCAGAAATCCGGTAAAACTGAACACGGTAAATTCAAGTATTTTGCTGAAATCAAGCTGAAGGGTGGAATTTACCCATATGGTTTCAATCAGGTAGCAGGAAACGAAGAACAGGGCTATGGTGAATGCAAGAGCCAGGATGAGGTAAGGTGTGCCGGGTTTTGTCTGATTTTCAGGCTTTGAGATTTTCTGATAGTATTTGTAAAACAACACAGATGTAACAAACATTCCGGTTACAGTTGTAAGAAGATCACCAAGGGAAGGAAATATGCGTGACGAGGCATAATAAACGGCGTTGAAAAGTTCCGTTTCATCCAGAATTGAAGGAATTCGGAAGTACTGGAGTATTGCACGCAGGATGGCAACGTCAGCGATGAAAAGAAAAATAAGTATACGCTTGTTTTCGAAAGGAGCAAATCTCAGGTATAGGTGATAGAGTCCAAGGATAAGGCAGACAAAGGCAAACAGGTACAGGCTGTATATCATCATGCCTGATGCATTTGTCAATCGTTCTGCCGGGGAGGGCTGAATATAGAGGAGGGTCTCTCCTTCTCCGGTAATAACCGGATAAGGGGTGACTTCACCCGTTATGATCCATGATGCAGGAAGGTTATACGAGGAGCCAAAAGCCGATTGAAGGTAGTCATTCTCATAAGGATATTCATGTTTGATAAGGTTAGCGATCAGTAGCTTATTCGGGCCGGAGCTTCTGCTGAGCACCTGATAATGACCGTTGGTAAATTTCAGAATGCGCCTGTTGGGGAGGGCGTCATGATCGATCTGATCGAATAGAAAATCGTTATCCGACCAATATACCGGTGCCATATCCCTGAACAGGTAAAGGCTGAAACCTTCAGGAAGTTCACCGGCCACGGAATCAAGAAGCGCTTTTTCCGGAACGGACTCTTCAAGCGGAAAAGTTTTCAGGATTCCTTCTGCTTTGTTGAAATTTTCATTCAGTGCTTCATTGAAATGCTTCACCAGTAATTCCGGACTTCTGCTTCTGTCCGAAAAGTGAACAGCCAGCAAAGCGATCAGGATACTTAAAAGTGAAAGTAAGGGGAAAAGCCAGAACGGAATTTTCCGGGTTAAACCATTCTTCATGGCGAAAATTTTATAAATACCAGAAAATCAAATAAATAAGTGCAAGCAAAAATCAGGCCATATACGGGACGATTTCTGTTTCCGAGGGTAAATATACTAAAGAAGGGTTAAGTTGCGTCAGCGGCCTTTATTTTAACTCCGGGCTTTCTTAAAATATAAATCAGGCTTGAGTATTCGTTATTCCCCATACCGGCCATAAAATTTGAGATAAATCCGCGGTAAGCGGCCCGGACAAAATATAGAGAATGGTTCATATATTTTTCACTTAATAGTGAAATATAGTAAGAGTCAAAAAGCATGGGCCGGATATCTGCAATTTCAAACCGGTGTTTTCGGGCCAGATATTTTACGGAGCTCCGGTTAAAATGAAAGAGATGCCGGGGCACATCCCAGGCAGCCCAGTATTTGCCGTAGTAAGATGCGTCATAAGAGCGGGGATTGGGCAAAGCAATAAATGCATAGCCCTCCGGTTTAAGCAAGCGGTAGATTTGCTCCATTCTCTCATTGAGGTCTCCGACATGTTCGAGTACATGCCACAGGGTGATTACATCAAAGGTTGAAGGAGACATACTGTTCAGGTTGCCGGTATCCGACACATTCAGTCCGTGAACCCCGGAGGCGTATCCCCTGGCCTGCTCGTCTGGTTCAACCCCGGTGGCAGTATAGCCTTTTTTCTTGCACTGATTCAGGAACTCTCCCGTGGCGCATCCAATGTCCAGAATTTGGTTGCCTCTGGAAAATTGGCGGATCAATCTTATTTTTTGTCTGAGAGTATGGTTGCGTATTAACTGATAAATGCGGCTTTGAAGATCAGATTTTTTATTGGAATGAGAAATATATTCCTTCGATTTATAGTAAGCAGATAATTCATGGGCTGCCGGCCTGGGCCAGGTGAACATCAGGTCGCATGCCGGGCATCTGTAGATGCTGAATGACTCCCGGGTGAGAAAGTAGTCTTGCAGTTCATGATGTTTTATAAGTTCCTTATTATCACATAATAAGCAATTCTCTGGAACTGAAATCGGGGATTGTTTCACGTGAAACATGTTAAGAGGGTTGGTTGACTATTTGCTTAAAAATACAACGAGAACCGAAATGTCGGCCGGAGAAACTCCGTTTATTCTGGATGCCTGTCCGATGGTTGCTGGCCGGATTTTGCTTAGCTTTTCCCGGGCCTCGAATGAGAGGGAAGAAAGTGCGGAATAGTCAAAATCGGGTTTCAGGGGCATATTTTCAAATTTTGAAAGGCGCTGGGCAAGCTCCTGTTCCTTTTCAATATATCCCTGATATTTAACCAGTATTTCTGTTTCTTCAATCAGCTCTTCGGCCAGATCTCCGAAATGATCAAAGTGATCTTTGAGGAAAGGTAAGCCGGAAATCAATTGGTTCAGGCTGATCTGAGGGCGGAGAAGTATGGTGTCGAGCTTCACTTTTTGTGAAATGGGCGCTGTTCCTGCCTGCTCCAGAATGTGGTTAACCTGATCGGGCGTTACACTTTCTTTTGCCAGGACTGCCATTGATCCGGCAACCGCTTTACGTTTCATTTCAACACGGTCGAATCGTTCCCGGCTAGCAAGTCCTAATTTATAGGAAATGCCGGTTAGCCGCAGATCTGCATTATCCTGCCTCAGCAAAATGCGGTATTCGGCCCTGGATGTGAACATCCGGTAAGGCTCGTCAATGCCTTTGGTGATCAGATCATCAATCAGCACCCCGATATACGCCTCTGAACGCTGAAGGATGAATGGCGGTTTTTCCTGTAATTTCAAATGGGCATTGATCCCCGCCATCAATCCCTGGGCGGCAGCCTCCTCATAACCGGTTGTGCCATTGATCTGGCCGGCGAAATAGAGATTTTCAACCAGGCGCGTTTCCAGTGTGTAATGAAGCTGATAAGGCGGAAAATAATCATACTCTATGGCATATCCGGGCCTGAAAATCTTTGCCTGTTCAAATCCGGGAATCTGAGTCAGGGCTTTATATTGCACATGATCGGGAAGGCTCGACGAAAAACCGTTGATGTAATACTCCACTGTGTCCCAGCCTTCAGGTTCAACAAAAAGCTGGTGTCTGTTCTTGTCGCTGAAGCGGTCTATTTTATCTTCAATTGACGGACAGTAGCGGGGTCCCCTGCCGGCAATTCTTCCGGCATACATCGGAGATTCATCGAATCCCGTCCTGAGCGTATCATGCACACGGGTATCTGTGTAAGCAAGGTAACAGCTCCGCTGGCGAAGCAGTTTAGGGGTATTGGTAAAGGAAAAACGGCCGGGTGTATCATCGCCTTTTTGTTCTTCGAGTTTGCTGAAGTCAATGGTTCTGCCATCCACCCTGACCGGAGTGCCGGTTTTCAGACGCGCAGATTCAAATCCCAGATCAGTCAGGTTTTCGGTAATACCGGTCGATGCACGGTCACCCATTCTTCCGCCTCCGAATTGTTTGCTGCCGATGTGAATGATGCCGTTGAGAAAAGTCCCGTTGGTGAGAATTACTGCACGGGCTTTGATGGTTTGGCCCATCGCGGTTTTTACGCCGTTGACCCTGCCATCGGCGGTAGTAATTGCGATAACGGTATCCTGCCAGAAGTCAAGGTTGGGGGTTTGCTCAAGCATCTGCCGCCATTTGATGGAAAACTGAACGCGGTCGCTCTGTGCCCTGGGGCTCCACATGGCCGGACCTTTCGATTTGTTGAGCATGCGGTATTGTATCATGGTATGATCGGTAACGATGCCCGAATATCCTCCCAGGGCATCGATTTCACGCACGATCTGCCCCTTGGCAATACCTCCCATGGCAGGATTGCACGACATCTGGGCTATGGCCGCCATATTCATGGTGATCAGCAAAACCGACGAGCCGAGGTTGGCTGCCGCTGCCGCCGCCTCGCTCCCGGCATGGCCGGCACCCACCACAATTATATCATATTCTTTAAACATTCAGATTTGTTTCACGTGGAACAACGTTCACCGAACCGATGATTCAGGAAAAATATGGATCAGCAAACACAATACAAACCCGCCATTAGCCGGCTGGCAGAAGGAGGCAAAATTACGAATAAAATGGATAGCGGTGATGTCCGGGTTTCAGGCAAAGAGAGCCAGGCATTCTTCTTCTTTGCTGCGCATAAGCGCGGCGTCCTTCCGGGTTTTATCCTTATATCCGCATAAATGCAGAATGCCGTGTATCATAACGCGGTTCAATTCTTCAGTAAATGGTTTCCCATACATGGTGGCATTCTCTTTTACCCGAGGTATGCTGATAAATACATCACCCGAGACGGTATCCCCGGCTGAATAGTCGAACGTGATTACATCCGTCAGCGTATCGTGATGCAGGTATTCCACATTCATATTGTACAGGAACTCATCGCTGCAAAAAATAATGCTGACCTCTCCCGCTGTCCTGTTCTGCTGACTGATACAGTTCAGCATCCAGGCCCTGGTATGTCTGATCCCCCTGAGCCGGTAGTTTACATCTTCACGGTAAAAGTTAATCCTGCCCGCCATAAAAGTACACGTTGGTTTCTGCAAAGGTACAATAAGTGCACGGGTTCACGTATGCTCCCATCCGGTGTTTTTATCCGCACTTTCTGAATGCTGCGGACAATCGGCTTCGGGAAGAACATCCCCCGGGAAAAGAAAAAATTCTGACGGCACGGGAAACCTCTGCGCAGGATCCTGCGTATAATAGCCATCCTGAAATTTGACTTTTTCAAAATCATAACACAAACCATGCTGAAATGAAAATAAATAAACTGAAAAGAACCGGAGCCGCTGTGTTCTTATTGCTCTTTGTTGTCCTGTTACTCAGCAGTTGTGCCGATGTCACCCCCATTAAGGAGTGCGTGAAGGATGAACCTTATGGATTCCTGGGCGGATTATGGCACGGGGTAATCGCACCGGTTTCATTTATCGGAAGCCTGATCAGCGATTCAATAGCCATGTATGCGGTAAATAACAACGGGGGTTGGTATGATTTCGGGTTCGTTCCCGGAGCAGGAATTTTGTTTGGGAGAGGCAGCAGGGCAAGCCGGTAAAAAGCCTTATCCGGATATTTCATAAAAAAAGCCGGACAGTGCCGGCTTTATGATTTCAATATTCAGGTTGCGTTTATTGAACCTGACCCGGAATGGAAATAAAATATTCGTTTACCTTGTTACGGTAATAATTCTTAAACGAAGGCGGAATGGTCCGCAGCAGTTCTGTTTCCCTGGAGGGCAGCCCGATGCTGTCGAAAAATGAGGCAGGATCCGGCCTGGGAACGTCCCTGCCTTCATTTGATTCCCGCCTTTCCTCCTGTTCCCGCTGCATTTCGGCTTTTTCGGATTCAAGGAGACGTGTCAGTATTTCTTCCTGCCTGCGCATGGTTTCCTGGTTGATGATTTTGTTCACCAGTTCCGTCTCAGTCCTTTCCATATCCTGAATCATCTTATTCAGGCCTTTATCACTGAGCCTCCCCTCCTTTTGCATCTGGTCGCGATACTCCTGAAGTTGCTTTCGCAATGATTCCTGCTCCGCGGCCATCCTGGCCAGCTGTTCGCTCATACCATTACGACCAGTTTTTCCTTGTTGTCCTTTGCCCTCCTGCATGCTTTTTTTCATGGCCTCCATCTGCTGGTTTAATTTTTCCTGCATCTGACGCATCGATTTCATGGAAGGTTTTCCCTGACCCGGCATAGGGCAGCTCTTTCCTGATTTGCCCGACGATTTCATGGCCATATTCTGCTGCATCTGCTTAAGTGATTCTGCAAGCATCAGCGCAAGATTGTTCACCGAGGTCATGGCATACTGCTGTTTGTTAAGCACCGTTGAAACAACCCGGTTGTGCAGGGCCTCCATGGCCTGGTTTATGTTGTCGTTGATTGCTGAAATCTCCCTGTTTACAAATGATTCTATCATGGACTGGCGCTTGCTGAGGGCATAAAGGGAATCCTCAATCATAAGCAGGTTGTCCTTGATGGATTTTTGCTTCTCAATAATACCGGAATATTTCGGATCATTCCGTTTTAATTTCGACAACTCATCCATCACCGATTCCTGATCGAAGGAAGTTCTGACCAGATTTTCAAGTATGATGCGCAACGCTTCGATATCTTCTCCCAAGGCTTCCTCTTCCATCTCCTGTTGCATATCAGAAAGCATTTCACTCATCTGCTCCATTTTATCGGATGCCTCTTTCTGCTTTCCCGAAGCCTGCTTCATCTGCTTTTTCCCGAGGCTCTCTTCCGACTGATCAAGATCCTTCTCAATTTCCTGTTGTTTATCTTCCGGATTTGAAAAGTTATTCGGTTCTTCAAGCGATTTATTCTTCTCCTGCAGATCTTTCAGATCCTCCCTGATTTTATCAAATTTTTCGCTGATCTTCTTTTGTTCTTCACCCAGTTGGTCTGAATCCTTTTTATCTGCAGCACCGGTCTCTTCCGACAGTTTTTTCTGTTCATCGGCCAACGCCTTTAATTTGTCAATGGTTTCTGTCAGTTTCTTATCAAACTCAAGCTGTTTGAATAACTCAAGATTCCTGTCAAGATTCTTCTCAAGATCTTCCGCACTGAACTTTAACTTATCCATTACCTCATTCAGCTTGTTTTTATCCAGGTTATCCATCATTTGCTGAAGCTCCTCAAACAGCTTCTTCATCTCATCTGTCATAATCTCTTCAAAGAGTTTCTCCAGTTGCTGCTGTTTCTCAAGAATGTTTTCATTCACATCCTTGTACTGCGACTCTTTCTGATTCGATTTTTCGTGCTGCTCTTTCATCTGTTCGACCTGCTTCTGAAGGTTTTTCTGACGGTCGAGCAGGTCCTGAATCTGCTTTTTTTCCTGATAATTCAGGCTTTTTTTATCAAAAAGGTTCTTATTGAGATTTTCAATTTCCTTCTGAATGGATCTTGCCTCATCCAGGCTCTTCTCAAGTTCGCTTTTAACATTCTCCTGATTCTTTTTTACCATTTCCTCTATTTCCTGTAAAGAAGGAATCCGGAAATTCATCTTATGGGATCTGGAAGACTTACTTCCGTTTACCCCGTCATTATCCCAAACCTGAAAATAGTATTCCGCCTCATCGCCGGGAACCAGTCCGGCATTAGAAAGGTCAAAATAATGATAGAACGCCTGCTGCACATTCTGCTTGTCAATCGGTACCGTTACCGAAGTTTCCGCTGAATTTGTGCCTTCACCGGTTTTTCTGGAAAGCCGGAATTCAAGTCTGCTGAATCCATAGTCATCCTTAATCAATCCCCTGAAATACAATCTGTTATCGTAAATGGTGTCTCTGAATTCTTCAACATTGATTACAGGAAAAACATCAGGTATAACATTGATAAAGAATGACATAGAGTCTGATCCTGTCATAAATTCATTTTCAACGCTTACACCATAATCAACAGCTGTCAGTAATCTGGCTGAAGTAACAAAAACATTGTTCTTATCCGTTTGGAGTGCCCTGGTTTGTTTACCGAGCCGGAAATTGATAAGCCGGGTATCCCTTGTATAAAACTTCCATGTTACACTGGTTCCCTGAGGAATGACAATATCCCCCGAATTGGAGACAGATTCGGGTTTAATACCGGTATAAAGCGGATAGTCCAGCTCCAGTTCAAAGTTCAGAATGGTTGGCCTTGGAAGAACAAGCAGTTCATATTCTGATGATTGATAACCTCCGGCAAGGAGCCGGAAGTACTGGCTTTTCTGAATTTTCTTAAAGGTGAATGAGTACTCCAGCTTTGACTCCTGCTGCATCCTGAATTCGCTTCCTTCAGATACCAGATAAACCTGATCGGGAATCTCCTCCCCTTTCACCGAAACCCTGAGTACAAAATCTTCCTGTTGAATAGCGGTTAAGGTTTCATTTTCAATATGAAAAGTGAAAGGAAGCGGTTTTGCAAAGGTTTCACTGTGCCTGATCAGACGTTTACCCGGCTCAGTGATGCTGGATGGGGCAAGCATTAGTATCGCCAGCAGAATAATTACCGGTGGCAGGGCATAAGGCAGATACTTTTTGTTTTTGCTCAGGTCGATGGCCGAGAGAAAGGGCACCGGCCTGAGTTGTGCAGCCTTCTGGTTTATCCCGGCCAGGATAAGTTCATCGGGAGCAGGGCTGGACCGGGCCTGTTTATGCAACTGAAGGGTATTCAGCAGGCTGTCTTTCACTTCTGAAAAGTGTTTCCCGATGATTTCGGCAGCAAGTTCGTGAGAGATGCGTTTGCCTGCCTTGTTGAGTTTCAGCAACGGAACCGCAACATACCTGCCCAGAATAAATGCCGCCCCAGCCAGATAGCTGTAAAACAGCACGGTTCTTACCGGGGGTGAAAACCAGGCAAACGATTCGAGAAGGGCAATGATCAGGAAAAAGGACCCCAGCAACGCGACGCTGTAGAGCAATCCTCTGATTAACTGATTTTTGTAATACTTTCTGATGAAAGCATCCAGTTTATCGATGAGTATGTTGTAGTGATCGTTCATGTTTTTCTGGCAGATTCCGGTTAGCTGGGTGTATATGTATAACGCTGACCGGAACGGGATGTTTTTCTCCGTTACAAAAGTAATGATTCGATCTGTTGAAAATCAATCTTATCCGTTGGTCATCAGCAACCGGGATGCCCGGATTTATTTTGCATCGTAAACCTCTATCCCGCTCCAGTCGTCGGAAATACCTTTCTGAATATTGGTACGGCAACGGTTTACATAAAAAGCAGCCACCGAATCCTGTTGGTTGATTTTAACGATTTCGCTGAATACTTTGAGTGCCTCTTCAAACTTCTTGTTTTTATAGAGGTCAATGCCCTTGCCAAATAGTGATTTGGTCTCTATTTTCAGTGTTTTTACCTCTTCGGGATCACCATCCAGTACTTCAAATACATAAACAGCTTCTTTTTTGCCTTTCACCCTGGCGACATCAAGAAAGCGGAAGTTGTATTTACCGGGATTTTCGAGTTTGATCAGGGTATCCTCACTGATAATGATCGAGGTATGATATATTTTGGTCAGACCTTCAAGCCGGGAAGCCAGGTTAACGGCATCCGAAATCACGGTTCCGTCCATTCTCCCCTCTCCGCCGACCACGCCCAGCATAAGGTTGCCCGTGTGAATGCCAATGCCCGAATCAATGGTTGGTTTGCCCTGATCAATGCGGTCGAGGTTGAAACGGGCCAGTGTCTGCCGCATCTCGATGGCCGCATCTATGGCATCATCAACCTTGTCGTGGAACAACGCCATAATCGAATCACCGATGAATTTGTCAATAAATCCGTTGTTCTGCCGGATAACTGGTTCCATGTAACCCAGGTAATGATTGATAAAATCAAAATTTTCCTTAGGCGACATTTCTTCCGATATCTCCGTAAAGCCCCGGATATCGGAAAACAGCACCGACATTTCCTTCTGAACCTGATCGCCCAGCTGAATATCCACAAAATCCTGCTTACCCAGAAATTCAAGGAACTGATTTGGAACAAACCGTGAGTAGGCCTCATTCATCCTTGATATCCTGAAAATGTACTCCCGCAGCCGTGAAGTCATCTGATTGTAGCCCTCCGACATCACTCCGATCTCATCATTGGTACGTACAATGGTAAAATTATCGAGCATCCCCTCCCCCGTTTTTTGCATACTGTTTACCAGTTCATTCACCGGTCGCACAATATCGGCGGTTGACCAGTTAACGAAAAAGAGAATATAGATAAATGAAACCAGGATGCCGCTGAAGATTCCGATAAACATAAGGGCATTGTCTAAGGCGCTGATATAATAGAACCCTTTAAAGTCCTCATTATTCTGCAGTTCAAAATCAGGGCCCATAAAATCAACCAGCCTGCCAAGCATTATGCGCATTTCCGAAGCGCTGACTTCTCCCATCTCCCTGATGGGTGTCAGGCTCAGGATAAGATAAAGGAGAACAATTGCCAGCGGCAGCAGCGTGGTCATTGCACTGGCGATGTAGAGCCTGTTACGGATTTTTCCGGGATTTTTCCCGAAAATTCTTTTCTGAAGCTCTTCGCGGGTGTATATATGCTCAATATATTTTATATGAACACGGTGTTTCTGCCAGAAATAGATAAAAAGCACCGTAAGCAACGAGGCCACCAATGAAATAAACAGGTAGTTCGAAAACATTCTCCGGCTGATCGGATCATTTAGCATTTCGGGGGTTTGCAGCTGGTAAATCATTAGACCGTGAACAATGCTGAATGCAAGCAAAACGATTCCTGAATTGATGAGTGGCGTATAGAGTAAAAACCGCCGGCAGTGGCGGTAAAGTTTCGGGGAGATTCTCCGGCCCTTGCGCTTCCGGTTAAAGTAACGCCGGAAAGGAATGTTGATGGCAAAGCCGGCAATGGTGCTGAACAGGATGACAATTCTGAACAGGGAGGAAAAGGTATCTGAAAATGCTGATGAGGTATTGTTTCCGGGGGAATTACCCACCTGAATGTTAATTCCGCCTGACATCTTTTCACTGTTCGGACTGACAGCCTCAGCGGAAATATTGTCATCTGGGGGGATATCCCGGTCATAGATTTTTTTCTGTGCTGAAAATGCTTCTGCCTCCAGGGCAAGAGTATCTGCAGTCAACTGTGAAACATTCAGCGAATCAGTTTCCTGCATATTTCTGAATACACCCTTTTCGGTGAGTTGCGGAAAGCTTTTAAGCAGCATAAATACCAGCATCGGGAATACCAGCATGAAGTACAGCAGTATGGGGAATAAAAAGACCCTGCCGATACGGTATTTCGGAACCCTGGATTTTGCCATTGAATTTATGCCTGAATTTCAGGATATCTTTTTGATAATACTGGTTAAACGCTTAGGGAAATACAAAGTTACATTAAAAATGGCCTTCAGTATGTTAATATTTTCTAAACAATCCTTCTGTAGTTTATGAATAGTATTAACCTGAGCCTCGTTGTAAAACCGAAAGTACCGAATGCATATCTTTGCCGGACAAAAAAGCATGGAATGAAAGAAGTAAGAGTAAGGTTTGCACCCAGCCCGACCGGTCCTTTGCACATCGGCGGCGTGCGCACAGCGTTGTATAACTATCTGTTTGCCAGGAAATATAATGGAAAGTTCCTGCTACGCATAGAGGATACCGATCAGACCCGCTATGTTCCGGGTGCGGAAGATTATATTATTGAATCCCTGAAATGGTGTGGGATTACCTATGATGAAGGGGTGGGAATCGACGGCCCTCATGCGCCCTATCGCCAGAGCGAACGCAAAGAATTATATCGTCAGTATGCCGATCAGCTGGTAAAGGAAGGTCACGCCTACTACGCTTTCGATACGCCCGAAGCCCTTGAGGAGATGCGCGAAAGGCTGAAAGCCCGGGGGGTGGCTACCCCGCAATACGATGCGTTTACCCGCCTCGAAATGACCAACTCACTTACCCTGGGTGAAGCAGAATGCACCTCGCGCATAGTTTCGGGCGAGCCTTACGTAATCCGGATTCTGATTCCGGAGAATGAAGAAATTCTTGTGAATGACCTAATCCGCGGCGAAGTGAGCGTGCATTCATCCCGCCTCGATGATAAGGTGCTGTTCAAATCGGACGGTATGCCCACTTATCACCTGGCCAATATCGTTGATGATCACCTGATGGAAATTTCCCATGTAATCAGGGGTGAAGAATGGCTGCCATCGGCTCCCCTGCATGTGCTTTTATATAAGTATCTTGGATGGGAACCCCCGCAGTTTGCGCACCTTCCGCTTCTGCTCAAACCCGATGGCAACGGTAAGCTGAGCAAACGCGATGGCGATCGCCTCGGCTTCCCGGTATTCCCGTTGCGGTGGACCGACCCCGTAAGCGGAGAAGTTTCGTCAGGATACCGTGAATCGGGCTACCTGCCGCAGGCCTTTATCAATATGCTTGCCCTGCTGGGATGGAATCCCGGAACCGAGCAGGAAGTGTTCAGCATGGATGAGCTGGTGGAACTTTTTTCCATCGAAAGGGTCGGAAAATCGGGATCCAAATTTGACCCCGAAAAGGCAAAATGGTTTAACCATCATTACCTTTCAATGCTTGACATTGCCAGTGTTGCAGTTCTGCTCGGAGATTTACTCAAAGAAAAAGGACTCAGCGCCACGGAGGAATACATTCAGCAGGTCGTCGCTCTTACCAAAGAAAGGGCCGTGCTGATCCCCGACCTGTATGAACAGTCGTGGTTCTTCTTTAAGGAACCGGATAGCTATGACGATAAAGTGGTTCAAAAATTCTGGAAACCCGAAACCCCTGCCCTGCTGGGGAAAATAGCAGACCTTCTGAAACAAACCGTTGATTTCTCAGCGGAAAGCCTGGAAACAACGATCAAAAGCTTTATTCATGATAACGGTCTCGGAATGGGGCAGGTGATGAATACCCTCCGTCTGGTGCTGGTTGGCGGGAGCTTCGGACCAGGAGTCGCAGCCATCATCGCCCTGCTGGGCAGGGAGGAAACCCTGAAACGGATTTCCAGAGCCCCGGAAGTTATTCAGTAGAACAGGAATAACCGTTGATTTAAAATACTTAAGTTGCCGTGAACGGAGATCCGCTGCTTTATCAGAAACTGGTTGAACTGGGTATTCCCTTCGAATATCACGAACATCCCCCGGCACCTACCATTGAAATCGCGGTACATTACTGGAAGGACATAGAGGAAACCACCCACTGCAAGAATATTTTTTTCAGAAATCACAAAGGAAACCGGCACTACCTGGTTATTTTTGATCACCGCCGCTCACTGGCCATTCACGATCTGGAAAAGCGGCTGAAACAGGGCAAACTGAGTTTTGCCTCCGGGGAACGCATGCAACGTTACCTGGGGCTGAACCCCGGCTCGGTTTCTCCGTTTGGGCTCATCCACGATCCGTCGCGGCATGTGTATCTGTTTCTGGATGAAAACCTTAAAAATCTGCCGAAAATCAGTTTTCACCCGAATGAAAATACCGCTTCCCTGGTAATCCGGTTCAGCGATTTTCTGCGGTTCCTGGATCATTGCGGCAACGGATATGAATTTATTGAACTTTACCCGCCGGAGGATGCAATGTAAGGGACAAAGCCCGGACGGAAGTGCGTTTTTCCGAAGCTGTCTAACATAACAGGAACAAATGAAACCCTGGAAAATAGCGCTGTTTATTTTGATGGTGATGGGCGGACTTCTATTGGCTACGCTTTTCAGCCGTACGGTTGTCCTTCCCGGAATGCGCAGCGAAGACGGGTTGACCGGCGGAAAAATTCTGATCAAATATCCAACCCTTAACACCTTCCTTGGAAACGGTGCCCCTGCAATAAATACCAGGGTGGATTCCGTAATCACCCTTGCCGGGAAACCCGACGGGGAACTGCGTACTTCTCCTCCTGATTTTTCATCCATTGATACCGCCGGGCTTGAGCGGATTGCGTATCCCGCCGGAGATCCGGGATTCCCTGTTCGTCTCCGCGTTCTGTTTGAAGGCGAATCATGCAGGATTCTGCATTATGGCGATTCCCAGCTTGAAGGCGACCGCATATCTGGCTACCTCCGGCAGCGGTTGCAGGCCATTTTTGGTGGCAGCGGGCCGGGATTCATTCCTGTAAAACAGGTTTACGAACAAATGGCCGCCCACGTTACTGTGAGCGATAACTGGGAACGCCTGGCAGCATTTGACCCCACACAGGAGCCTGTGAGCGACAAAAACTACGGACTTTACGCTTCCCTTTCCCGTTTTACAGGGCGGGCAGCCATGACTTCAGATTCTTCAGCAAATGCTGGTGCAACTGCTAATTCCACTTTTATCCGTATAAACCCCTCCTTTAGCTCCTACCCTGCCCTGAGGAGATTCAATACAATTGGCCTTCATTACGGAAATGCGAATTCTCCTGTGAAAGTTGTAGTGCGTTCGGGCGACTCCGTTGTTAATGAAACTGCCCTGATCGCCGATGGGTCGTATCATTGCCTTGAAATCCGCACGGGCGGCACTCCGGAGGAGCTGGTGTTTGTTTTTGAAGGCGGGTCAAGCCCCGATTTTTATGGCCTGACCCTCGACGGAACAAAGGGCATCAGTCTGGATAACATTGCCATGCGCGGAGCCTCGGGCACCGTTTTCAGCAGGCTGAATCCTGCCGGATTCAAGGCGATGGCCGGAAGACTGAATCCTCAGATACTCATCTTCCAGTACGGAGGAAATACCGTCCCCTACATGAACGATTCAGCGGCCATCGATGATTATACCCGCTACCTTGCAGGAAACATCCGTTGGGTGAAAAGGCAGATTCCGGATGCAATGATTCTTTTTATCGGCCCTGGTGATATGAGTACCATGGTAAACGGAAATATGGTGACCTATCCCCTCCTGCCCTATCTGGATGTTAAACTCAGGGAGGCATGCAGCAGGAACGGATGGGCTTACTGGAGTATGTTCAGGGCCATGGGCGGGGAAAATGCCATGCCGGCCTGGGTTGATCAGGGACTTGCCGCGACGGATTACACCCACTTCTCTCCCAAAGGCTCCCGGCTGATCGCCGAACTCTTTTTTACTTCACTTTACCTCGACCTGATGCGATGAAAAAACCATTGATACTACTGCTGTTTATTACCGTTTGCCTTCACGCCCGGGCACAGCATTACATACTCGACAGCATCCGGCTGTGCAACAGTAGGATTATTCATGAAGAGTATAATATACTGGCCTATGCCGACTCATCAGATAGTTTCCGGGTTTTCTTCAGTAAGCTTGACAGCCTTTTTGAAGGGCATGAGAAAAACATACAGATTTTTCATATAGGCGGATCGCATATTCAGGCCGATATTTATTCAAACAGGGTCAGGGAATACCTGAGAAATATCACCCCATTTAGCAATGGCCCGAGAGGCCTGATTTTCCCCTACCGCCTTGCCGGGACAAACAATCCGCTCAATTACAGCATAGCAGGGAACCGCAATCTGTGGAAAGGATTCCGTTCATCGGTCAACCGGGATACGGCAATCTGGGGGTTGAGCGGCATTGCTGCAACCCTGAATGCGTATGAAGATACCATCCGGATAAAGGCCAATCACAGGGAAAGGGGGAAACATCCTTACACATTCAATAAAATCAGGCTTTTTGCTGTTGCGGATTCCTCGGGATACAGCATTTCTTCCGCCGATACGGCTCTGTTATTCACCGGAATTTCGTTTGACCCTGCAAAAGGATATTGCGAGATATCGTTTCCCGATACCATTTCAGAAGCCGGACTGGTAATCAGTAAAAATGACACGAGCGAAAGGGCTTTTTTCAGCATCACGGGCGTGGAATTGCTGAACGATTTTCCCGGAGTCACCTTCAATTCAATTGGTGTTAACGGAGCCAGTTTTAAAAGTTTTAACCGGTGTACCCTGTTTTATGAACAACTGAAACTGTATAAGCCAGATCTGTTCATTATATCCATTGGCACAAACGATGCGGGAGCTAAAGATTTTGATCCGGAGAAATACAGGAATTACTACGATTCCCTGATTATAGCAATTAAATCGGTAAGCCCCGGTTGTGCCATACTGCTTACCGTTCCCAACGATTCCTATTACCGGAAAAAGTATCCGAACAAAAATACGGGCCTGCAGCAATCCGTCATTCATGAACTAGCCCGGAAACACGGGCAGGCAGTCTGGGACTTCTATGCCATAATGGGTGGACTGGGCTCATCACAGCAATGGTATAAACGTAAACTGATGGTGTACGACAGGGTTCATTTTACAAAAACCGGATACAGTGTCAAAGGCGATTTGCTCATTTCAGCGCTGATCTCGCAATGGGAAAAGACAACGGGACGGGAACCCGCATCCCTCCTTCAACTGATCAAAAACATCCATGAATAGGCTGAAGGAAATATTTGCCTTTTCCGATGAGTTCCCACTCATCTTTACCCAGGCCGACTTCTGGATTTTCTTCACGGCATTATACCTTATTTTCTCGCTGATATACAAGCGCATAAAATTGCGCAATACTTACCTCCTGCTGGTTTCTTTGTTCTTCTACTACAAGACCAGCGGACTCTTTGTGGGGCTGCTTGTCTTTACCACCATCAGTAACTTTTACCTGGGTGCAGGCATCTTCGGCCTGCGTGTAAAAGCCCTGAAACTAACCCTGCTTTCGCTGAGTGTTGCACTTAATCTGTTTATCCTCAGCTATTTTAAATATTCCTATTTTATCGTCGACTCCCTTAATTATCTTTTCGGAACCAGTTACCATGTATCGCACTGGCTGGCGGAATGGGGCAACAGCATCAGCAATGAAGGGTATTTCACGGTCGATAAAATCATTCTTCCGATCGGGATCTCATTTTACCTTTTTCAAACGATAACTTATTGTGTCGACATATACCGTGGTAAGCTCAAACCCCTGGACTCGGTGGCTGATTTCGGGCTCTTTGTGACATTTTTTCCCCAATTGGTTGCAGGTCCCATTGTCCGGGCCGGTGAATTTATCCCGCAGATCAGCAAACCAACCGTTATTTCGGCTGCTGATTTTAATTCAGGAACCTTTTTGATCCTGAAAGGGCTGCTCAAAAAAATGATTTTTGCCGATTACCTGGCCATGCATTTCATGGACAAGGTGTTTGATGCTCCGGCCATGTTTTCGGGTTTTACCAACATAATGGCCCTTTTCGGATATTCCCTTCAGATTTACGGTGACTTTTCGGGTTATACCGATATTGCCATCGGCCTGGCGCTGCTGATGGGTTTCCGCCTGCCGGTTAACTTCAACTCTCCCTACAAGGCGCAGAATACCTCCGATTTCTGGAGGCGGTGGCATATCTCGCTTTCCTCTTTTCTCAGGGATTATCTGTACATCCCGCTGGGCGGCAACCGCAATGCAACTATTGCCACCGTAGTGATTTCGGTGCTGATCCTTGCCGGATCCATTCTGGCATTCAAGGATAAGACGGCGGGAATTGCGATCTCAGCCGCCGTGATGCTGTTCGTTTCACTGGCACTGGCTTTCAAGGGGATGCGAAAACATTTTGTGATGAATATCAACATCATGCTTACCATGCTGATCGGCGGATTATGGCACGGGGCTTCCTGGAAATTCGTGATCTGGGGCGGGCTGAACGGACTGGGAATCCTCACCTACAAGTACTGGCGGCGGATCAGTCCGTGGGAAAAGTCGGAAAACCGTGCGGCCGTAGTGTGGAAAATCATGCTGACCTTCACCTTCATCACCTTTACCCGCCTGTACTTCAGGGGCGAAAGCATGGAACACATTTCGGCCTGGTACCGTCAGGTTGCAGACAATATGGACTGGAGCAGCGCGTTGCAGGTTCTTTATCAGTACCGGATTGTTTTTGTCATCATGCTGCTCGGATACATCACCCACTGGCTGCCCGTAAGAACCAAAGAAAGCATTGAAAACCTCTGGGCAAAAAGCCCGCTGGTGCTTAAAGGCATTATTGCAGTAATCACCGGTATTGTTTGTTATCAGGCGTACTCTGCAAGCTTTCAGCCGTTTATCTATTTCCAGTTCTAAAAGCAGGATTGGTCAGTAACCAGGCCTCCTGAAAACAGAACGCATGTCATTCGGTCAACCGTTCCATTTCATACAGCGCATACACGGCAAACGTGGCCAGCCAGTGTTCCCCGGCATAGTTTCCATCGCTGATGGCGCTCAGGGAATGACGGATGTGATGCATTGCCGCTTGTTGGAATGCCTCCCGGCTTCCGGGTTCCAGTTTTGATGCAATCATGGCATAGGCCCAGGCCCGCGAAAAATTGAGCCCGTCGAGATGAACCAGTTTACCGTCGGAGCGGTCGCCTACCCTGGCCGGTTCGTCAAGAAATGCCAGGCCTCCGTCCGGACGGGTAGGCAAAAACTGATGTATCCACGAGCTGAATTCAGTTTCCGGAAGCACCCTTGCCATCAGTTCCGCTTCGGTGAAGCAGGGGGAGAAAAAGTCAAATCCCGAAGGTTCCCACGATATGGGGCAGTTTTCATCGCTCAGGTAAAAATCCCTTGCCCGGGTGACGATCGTTGCTTCGAGGGCCTTATTTTGCGTTGTACGGGCATAATCCAGGGCGAAAGCCATGCCGAATGCCGTGTTGGAGTGCTCCCCTACCCTGACGGGATAAACCAGCTTTGGCAGAAAATCCTGATAATTGCTTACAATGAGGTCTGTGAGCGGCTGAAGGACCGATTCCCATTCCCTTGCCAGCGGATGATCCCAGGTGTGAAGCTCTTCCGCCAGTTTCAGCAGCCAGGCCCATCCGTAAGGCCGCTCAAATGTGCGGTTGTTGGAGTCAAGAAAAAATTGCACCTCCACCGCGATGTTTTCCGGTCTGAGGTTCTTCGAAAGGGCTTCTTTTATTTGTGCGGCATCCGGGGAATCCGGAAACTTTTTCAGCAGTTTCACCAGCATCCAGTGGCCATGCACCGCAGAGTGCCAGTCGAAACAACCGTAAAACGCCGGCCGGTACTCCCTTACCGGCTTCACATCCCTGTCGCTGCCCAGCACTTCCCCGGGCTTGTTCGGATATTCCTGATGAATGCATTTCAGGGCCATGCCCGCATAACGCGCTGCTTTATCTTCCGTTAACAGATCCTGGGAATTAACAAACAATGTACTGACTAATAAATACAGGATAAAAAGATAACGCATAGCGGAAGAGGTGTTTGTAAGAAGCTTTGTTTTCATGCAAAGGTAAGGAAGGATATGCAAAGGAGAAGTATTTTGTCACACCGGCCATCTCCTGTCTTTGTGACATCCGGCGATGGAGTGGAAAAGGCGAGGGATCTCACCTTCAGAATCCAATAAAAAAAGCAGCCACATTTGATTTGTGACTGCTTTTCGACTGTGTTGACCTACCAGGGGTCGAACCTGGACTCTTCTGATCCAGAGTCAGACGTGTTGCCAATTACACCATAGGTCAGTAATCGGGCTGCAAAAGTAGTAAAATGTTATTTGCCTGTGCAAATTTTCGGACAAAAAGTTCAGTAAAATTTTAACTTTTCGCTTTTGCCCACGAATCTTTTAACGCTACGGTGCGGTTGAAAACGGGTTTCGCAGCCGTTGTATCGCTGTCGGTGCAGAAGTAACCCAGTCGTTCAAACTGGAATTTATCCAAAGGTTTCGTGCCTGTAGCGAAGGGTTCAACATAGCCCCTGATCACTTTCAGGGAATCCGGATTCAGGTTTTTCTTGTAGTCCTCCCCTTCCGGTACATCTTCCGGATCTTCCGACATAAACAAACGGTCGTAAAGCCGGATTTCCGCTTCAACGGCGTGCGCGGCGGAAACCCAGTGCAGGGTTCCCTTTACCTTGCGGTTGCTTTCGGGCCTTCCGCTCAGGGTCTCGGGATCGTAGGTGCAGTGTATCTCCGTTATTTCTCCGCTTACCGGATCCTTAACCACCGATTCGCATTTGATGATGTAGGCATATTTCAGCCTGACTTCGCGCCCGGGAGCCAGCCGGAAAAATTTTGAAGGCGGATCTTCCATGAAATCTTCGCGTTCGATGTACAGCTCCCTGGTAAAAGGTACCTTACGGGTGCCTGCTTCCGGATTTTCCGGATTGTTTACGGCCGGCATCTCTTCGGTGAGCTCTTCCGGATAGTTGTCGATGATCAGCTTCACGGGATTGAGCACCCCCATCACCCGCTGGGCCTTCTTGTTCAGGTCTTCCCTCACACAGAATTCCAGCAGCCCCACGTCGATCACATTTTCGCGCTTGGCAACACCCACCAGATCGGAGAAATTGCGGATGGATTCAGGTGTATATCCCCTGCGGCGAAGCCCCGAAATGGTCGGCATGCGCGGGTCGTCCCAGCCGCTTACAAAATTGTTTTTTACCAGCTCGAGCAGCTTGCGCTTGCTCATCACCGTGTAGGTCATGTTGAGGCGGGCAAACTCGATCTGTTGAGGGGCGAAAATCTCCAGCTCGCGTAAACACCAGTCGTACAGCGGACGGTGAACTTCAAACTCAAGGGTGCAGATGCTGTGTGTGATACCTTCGATGCTGTCGCTTTGCCCATGGGCAAAGTCGTACATAGGATAGATGCACCACTGGTTTCCGGTGCGGTGATGCTCGGTGTGGATGATGCGGTAGAGGATGGGATCGCGCATGTGCATATTGGGCGAAGCCATATCGATTTTGGCCCGCAGTACCCGGCTGCCGTCGGGAAATTCACCGGCTTTCATCCTCCGGAAAAGATCCAGATTTTCATCTGCCGTGCGGTTGCGGTAGGGACTTTCCTGACCCGGACGGGTAGGCGTTCCTTTTTGTTCGGCAATCTGCTCTGCCGTCAGGTCGCATACGTAAGCCTTCCCTTTCAGAATCAGCTTCTCGGCAAATTCATACAGCTTCGGGAAATAATCGGAGGCGTAAAACTCACGTCCCTCCCAGTCGAAACCCAGCCAGTGCACATCGTAACGAATGGAATCCACATATTCAACATCTTCCTTTACCGGGTTGGTATCGTCGAAGCGGAGGTTGCATTTTCCGTTGTATTTCAGGGCTGTTCCGAAATTCAGGCAGATCGACTTGGCATGTCCGATGTGCAGGTATCCGTTGGGCTCCGGTGGGAAACGAGTGTGTACACGCCCGCCGTTCTTGCCGTTGCGGATATCTTCTTCAATCATCGCATGGATAAAGTTTGCCGGGGTCTTGTTTTCACCGGTGTTTTCCATTACAGTTTTGCTTTCGCTCATGCCTTGGCCGTTTTTAATTTAAGGGTGCAAAGATACGGATTTTGCAAAAGGGGAGAATGACATTATCCGGTGTTGATATTGCTGAAAATAGAATGTTCATAGGGTTAAATTCTTCTCCGTGTTCCTCCGTGAAACCTCCTGGTGCTCTGTGTAACTGTTTATTTCACAGAGATTAACAGAGAAGTCACAGAGGTTCACAGAGATTTATTTCTCTGTGTTGCTCAGTGAAACCTCGGTGTGCTTTGTGTAACTGTTTTTTTCACAGAGGCTCACAGAGGTTTACATTCTTCTCTGTGTATCTCCGTACAACCTCCGTGTACTCTGTGTAACTGTTTATTTCACAGAGATTCACAGAGAAGTTACAGATGCTTAAATTCTGTTTATGTGATAGAACCCGGATCAGGCTTTCTATGGTCTATAGAAAATTTAAATGCTCAACAAGAATTTTAACACCAATTCCGATCAGGATCAGTCCGCCAAGCATCTCCATTCGTTTACCGAGTCTGCTTCCTGCTTTTTTTCCGAAAAGAATGCCCAGCATCGACATGATGAAGGTGACGCTTCCTATCATCAGCACCGGAATAAGTATCGCCAGCCAGAAAGGGGTGTCCGGTGTTTCGATAAGGGCAAAACTGATTCCTACTACAAAGGCATCGATGCTGGTTGCCAGCGACATGGTCAGCAGCACTGCCGGTTTTAATGGATTGAACCCGTTCCTTTCTTCATCCGCTTTCAGGCTTTCCGTGATCATTTTAATACCCAGGAGTGATAAAAGCCCGAAGGCAATCCAATGGTCGTAGTCGGCCAGGTAGTTGCGGATGCCTGTGCCGGCGGTCCAGCCGAGCAGCGGCATAAAAGCCTGAAAAAAAGCCAGGCTGAGGGCAATGATGACCGCTTTCGGAAACCGGATACCGGGCAGCAACAGTCCGCTGCTTACCGATACGGCAAACGAATCAAACGAAAGGCTTAAGGCCAGCAGAAATAGCGTCAGCAACTCCATATGCGTGCAAAAGTAGGGCAATTTAGATTATTCCTGAATTTTCCTGCCCGCAGTTTTGCATCCTTTTTCTGTACTTTTATGCGCCGATCGCTTAGTCCTTCATGTGCAGGATTGAGCATTTCTCCTTTGTTGAATTAAAAAGGGATGAGCATATGGCTTCAGAGAATTACCGGAGAATGATGCAGCTGATTGATCAGGTTTTTGCCGTGAAGAACGACCCTGAACAGCTGGACGTTGATGAGCAGGTCATGCAGCATCTCCTGCGTTTGCATCCGGCCACATTTGCGGAGCATTCCGACGAAAACGGACCGATGGCCTGGGTGCTGGTCATCCCTACCACGCTTGCGCTGATGCAGCGGTTTATCCGTTCGGAAATCAACGAAAAGCAGCTGGTTGACCTTACCCCTGCAGGCGAACCGCTGGAAGCCCTCTACCTTTGCTCGGCAACGGTACTTGAGGAATACCGCCGGCAGGGACTTACCCGCCGGCTTGCGCTGGAATCCATTGAAAAGATCAGGCAGCAGCACCCGCTGAAAGCGTTGTTTGTGTGGCCGTTCAGCGATGAAGGGGATGCCGCCGCCGCAGCCATTGCAGCGGAGGCCGGGCTGCCGCTGTACAAACGCGAAAAAAAGAAATCAGGATAAAAAAACACCTGCAAATCTGATTTGCAGGTGTTTTTTGAGGTCTCGAGCGGATTCGAACCGCTGTAGAAGGTTTTGCAGACCTCTGCCTAGCCACTCGGCCACGAGACCCTTTGGGGTTGCAAATATACAAAAATTCCAAAAAAACGAATCTAAAAGATTGCCTGTAAAATTTACAGTAAATCAATCAGTTGGGACTTTTATCTCTTTGTCCTTCTTTTTCCCGTATGCTGGCAGGCAATCGGGACAGAGGCAATTATTGTATTCAAGTTTTAATTTTTCAAGGTTTTCAGGGCTGATGCTGTAATCGAAACACCAACACCCCGGGGCATGGAGGCACTCAAAGGTTTTGCCGCAACGTGGACAGGTTTTCAGGGTGGCTGACTTTTCATTCATAAATGTCATCGCTGCTCAGGGTTACGCAAACCCGGTCAATTTTGCCACCCAGCGGAGGGTTCAGCTTGGAAATCTTTACCTCGGCGTCAGTCACATCCGGGAAACGGGCATGCACCGCTTTCAGAATGCGGTGGGCAACATGCTCCAGCAGGTGCGATTTCTGTTCCATTTCCTGTTTAACGGTCTGGTAAACGGACAGATAGTTAACCGTATCGTGCAGGCTGTCGCTGCGCTCGGCACGGCCGGTATCAACCTGAATAAACAGGTCAACCATAAACCGGGTGCCGATGACCTGCTCTTCCTTAAAATGCCCATGGTATGAGAAAAACTCCATACCCTCTATTGAAATCATGCCCATGATCAGTTCTTTTTAGAATGGGTTTAAGCAAAGATATGCAAAAAGCAGTCAGCGGTAATTGCTGCAGGCAAACTTGTTATTCTTTTACAAAATAACGGAAAGGATTGTAGCTGATGCCGGTGTCGAATACATCCACCTGTTCGCGCTTTTTCAAAAATGCAACGATGCGGTAGGTAAGGGGGGTGAACACAATTTCAACCCCTGATTTAAAGATGTAGTTGGAAATAATAATTGAGATCAGCAAACTGTCGGGCATGGTGCCGTAAAACGCGATCAGGCAGAAGATGGCGGTGTCAATGCCTTCACCCAGCAGGGTAGAGCCTATGGTGCGCACCCACAGGTACTTCCCTTTTGTTCTGATTTTCAGTTTCGACATCAGGTAGGCATTCGAAAAGGCGCCGGCAAAGTAAGCCACCAGGCTTGCCAGTACAATGCGCGGGACAAAACCCAGCAATGTTTCATAGGCCTGCTGATTGGGCCAGTCGGCGGCCGGAGGCAACTCCTGCACTATCCACAACACCAGCGACATCAGCAAGGCTGCCCCGAAACCGGTCCAGATGACTTTGCGTGAACGCTGATAACCGTAAACTTCCGTAAGGATATCCCCGAATATGTAACTGAGGGGGAAGAGGATGGTTCCGCCGTCGAACGTAAAAAGCCAGAGGGAGGTGATTTTTGTGGAGGCTAGGTTGGAAATCAGCAGGATGGCTACAAAAAGCGCCATAATCACATCAAAATACCTGAAATGAACCTTGCCGGACTGTTCTGCGTCTGTCATTTGTTTTTGTATTGGTCAGTATATCAGGCTGCAAAAGTACAACAATCCCTCTGAAAAGAGATTCCTTCCCGAAAGGGCAATTAAACCCGGCAGGGGAGGAGCGGGGCCTTACAGACCCATATACCAGGAAGCAATTGAAAAATAGATTACTACTCCGGAAATATCCGCAATGGAAGTAATCAGCGGAGCACTGGCCGTGGCCGGATCGAGTTTCAGTTTGGTGAAAATAAAAGGGGTGATCATGCCGATCAGGCTGCCTGACATTACTGCCAGAATCATAGTGGCGGCTACCACAACAATATATTGCGGGGCGCGTACACTGGCAATCAGGCTAACACCGGCCGCCATGGTGACTCCAAGCAGGAAGGAAACCAGGAACTCCCTGCCCAGCAGCCTGAACCAGTCTTTGGTTTCCACATCACCGATCGCCAGGGATCGGATCATCAGGGTTGCCGACTGTGCTCCGGCATTGCCTCCGCTACCGATCAGCAAAGGAAGGAAGAATACCAACGATACAGCTGATTGTATCACACCTTCGAAGGTTGCCAGGGCCGCCCCCGAAAAGACGTTCATAAACACCAGTACGATCAGCCAAAGAATACGTTTCTGATAAAGAAAAAAGATTCTGGCTTTCAGCGGATTGACAATGGCCGCCTGGAATGATCCGAATTTGTGAAAGTCTTCGGTGGTTTCCTCTTCCACAACGTCCATCACGTCGTCAACCGTTACAATCCCCAGCAGCAGTCCTTCCGAATCAAGCACCGGCAGCGCGATGCGGTCCTGATCCTGGAAAACCCGGATGGCTACTTCCTGATCGTCGAAAGCATAGAGCGAAACAAAATGCTCATCCATCAGGTCCCGGACATGTTGCCCGGGATCGGCCAGAATGATTTCCCTGATGCGGATATCATCGATCAGTTTCCAGTTGTCGTCAACCACGTAAATCAGGTTGAGTGTTTCAGAATCCCTGCCGTACATCCGGATATGTTTCAACGCCTGCTCGACGGTAAAATCGGGCTTCACGGCAACAAATTCGGGCGTCATCAACCTTCCGATGCTGTGTTCGGGATATCCGAGCAGGCGGGTGGCAATGAGCCGCTCTTCCGGCGACAAAAGCTGTATCAGCCGCTGGGTAATGTTGCCGGGAAGTTCTTCGAAAAACGCCGTACGGTCGTCGGGATCCAGGTCGTTGAGCAGCCCCGCTACCCTGTTTACATTTTTGGCCAGCCCCTCGATAATCTGCTCCTGCTTCTCGTGCGGGAGGTACTGAAAGGTATTCTTTGCCTGTTCTCTTGGCAATAACCGGAACAGGATGATGTCGTCCTGTTCGGGCAACTCGTCAATAATCTCTGCAATCAGGATGGGATCCATATCCTCAAGCTCATGCCTGAGGCTGCTCCAGTCTTTATCCCTGATCAGATCTTCGAAAAATGTGATTTCAGTTTCACCCATTGATTGTTCTCCTTACGGGTATTTGCTGCAAGGAGATACAAAACCCCCTGCAGGTTAGTGTTTAATCAGGCCACACGAATAGGGGTCGTCTTTCATGGTCGGGTAATGGTTTGAAGGTGCAAAGATAAGTTTTTCCTGCAGAAACCTGTTTTCATCGGTTCAATTTCAGGACAGAATCTGAACATTACTTCAATCAGGGGGTTAAATATTATTCACCTGAAAGTTATTGTACAGGTTCAAAATCAAATATATAGCTTTCGTAGGCAGATTTATTCAGTTTGCGGATTACCGTTGCTTTATCTTTGTAAAAATATTTCCTATGCGCTGTTTGTATTCATTGGTTTTATGGCTTGCACTTTTTCCCGGCATTGTCTTGAGTCAGGATTTTACCCCATCAGAGCAGGCATTGATTATGACGGGGGATACGGCCGGGATGATGCGGGTGTTGCTTAGTACCTCTGCGGATGATCTTAAAGTACTCACAGCTGAAAGCACCGATATCAGCCCTGATGACCCCCTGCTTCCCCTGCTGGCGCAGCGTATGCTGCTTACCATGCGCGACACGGCCAACCCCGGCGTGGGCATTGCCGCCCCGCAGGTCGGGATAAACCGGAATGTTTTCTGGCTGCAGCGTTTTGATAAACCGGGATTTCCCTTTGAATTCCTGATTAATCCACGCATCCTGAGCTATTCCTCCCTGCAACGCAGGGGAGGGGAAGGTTGCCTTTCAATTCCGGATACCAGGGGTGAAGTGCTGAGGAGTTATGCCATTATGGTTGAATACCAGGATTATACAGGCGGATGGCATACCGAAATGCTGGAAGATTTTACAGCCGTCATCTTTCAGCATGAATATGACCACCTGGGGGGTATGCTTTTTACCGACAGAATCAGCGATCAGAAGAATACACCCGCCCTTCCGCTTCCTGAAGGTCTGGAACTGTTGATGATGCCTGCCGGCCGGTAAATGTCAGGATGTAATGTTATTTATTTCCGGCTGCCATAAAATACATACTGACGGATAACAGCAACAGGTTTAAAACCTGCCCGGTGGTAACCGCAGGAACAAATCCCAGATAGAGACTATAGGCGAACAATAAAACCAGCAGTAGTGCTGAAATCACTGTTAGCGAAGGTTTTGAGGTAAAACCGCCTGCAAACAGAAGTGTTCCGAACAGCACAAAAGCAAGTGCGATGTAAAATGACTGGGTCTGGTATTGCAGGGCCAGGATGGTCTGTCCGTGCTGAAGCACAAGCCAGGTGAGCAATGTGATACGCAGCAGCCATTTGGATAACTGTAGCAACGATTTTACCGGTTTCATCGGAGGGAAGTTATAAATTGATTTTAAGTTTTAATTCATCCAGTTGTTCCTGTTTGATCGGGGCCGGTGAGTCGATCATTACATCGCGGCCGGCGTTGTTCTTCGGAAATGCGATATAATCACGGATGCTTTCGGAACCACCGAAAAGTGAGCACATGCGGTCGAAGCCGAATGCGATGCCGCCATGAGGAGGCGCACCGTATTCAAAGGCGTTCATCAGGAAGCCAAACTGCGCCTGGGCGTCCTCATCGGTAAATCCCAGGATGGTGAACATTTTCTTCTGCAACTCTTTGTTGTGGATACGGATAGAGCCTCCGCCTATTTCCACTCCGTTGATTACCAGGTCATAGGCGTTGGCGCGCACCCTCCCCGGATCGCTGTCGAGCAGGGGAATATCTTCCGGCTTCGGAGAGGTAAACGGATGGTGCATTGCATAGTAACGCTGTGTTTCTTCATCCCATTCCAGCAGGGGGAAATCAACCACCCAAAGAGGGGCAAATACTTCCGGATTGCGCAGCCCAAGCTGATTACCCATTTCCAGGCGCAACTCTGATAAAGCCTTACGGGTTTTGGCGGCATCACCGGCCAGGATCAGCATCAGGTCCCCGGGCCTGGCTTCAAAGGCGGCCGCCCATTTTTTCAGCTCATCTTCACTGTAGAATTTATCTACCGATGACTTAAGCGTGCCGTCTTCATTGTACCTCACGTAAATCAACCCTCCGGCGCCGATTTGCGGACGTTTCACAAAATCGGTGAGGGTGTCAAGCTGCTTGCGGGTATAACCGGCGCATCCTGTGACATTGATTCCTGCCACCAGCGCGGCATCATCAAATACTTTAAAATCTTTTCCCTTTACCAGATCCGTGATTTCCACAAAGGTCATCCCGAAACGGATATCCGGTTTGTCGTTGCCGTAATTTTTCATGGCATCGGCAAACGTCATACGGGGCAGGGCTTCTATCTCAACGCCTTTCACCGTGCGGAACAGATATTTGGTAAGACCCTCGAAGGTGGATAGGATATCATCCTGGGTTACAAACGACATCTCACAGTCGATCTGTGTGAACTCAGGCTGTCGGTCGGCCCTCAGGTCCTCATCGCGGAAGCATTTCACGATCTGAAAATACCTGTCGAAGCCGGCGACCATCAGCAGTTGCTTGAAGGTTTGCGGTGACTGGGGAAGGGCATAAAACTGACCTTCGTTCATCCGCGACGGCACCACGAAATCACGGGCCCCTTCGGGTGTCGATTTGATAAGCACCGGCGTCTCCACTTCGATAAACCCGATGTTGTTCATGTAGTTACGGGTTTCTATGGCCATACGGTGCCTGAGCATAAGGTTGTCGCGCACAGGATTCCGCCGGAGGTCCAGGTAGCGGTATTTCATACGGAGCTCATCTCCGCCGTCGGTATTGTCCTCGATGGTGAAGGGCGGAATTTTTGAAGAATTCAGCACCTCAAACTGATCAACGATGATTTCAATTTCACCGGTAGGTATTTTCAGGTTTTTGTTGCTTCGTTCGGCAACAGTTCCCGTGACGGAAATCACAAATTCCCGCCCGAGCTTACGGGCCGACTCACAAAGCGAAGCATTGCTATCCATATTGAAAACCAGCTGCGTGATTCCGTATCGGTCGCGCAGATCGATGAATGTCATCCCGCCAAGGTCGCGCGAACGCTGAACCCATCCTGAAAGGGTAACGGTATTTCCGGTATGATTGAGGTTTAATTCTCCGCAGTTATGTGTCCGAAGCATAGAAATAGATTTAGGCCGCGAAATTAATCATTATTATGGATTTTATTTCTGTAACATCAGTGATGTAGCGCAATCAGCCAGCTGGAATTCAGCTGCGGAATACCCATAAATACAGGCCAGACAATAATTTCCGATTTTTTATACGTTTCAGGATGAAAATTCCTGATTTCCAGCGATTACTTTTCAGGATTTATTGTATTAATAAAATGATTATTCGCCTGACCATCCGGGATGCCAGCCGGGTGTAGCAATTATTTGGTATAAACTATAAGATAGTGATTATGAATAAGCTACTACTCGCTTTTGCCATCCTGATATTTGCTGGTTATGAGTTATCTGCCCAGCGGATTGAGCTTGTTCCATACCCGGATGCTGTATGTTATACTGAATCGGGTGTGGGAAATCTTTTTCTTTCCAACACCGATGCCAGAACGCTGATGGAGTATTTTGCAGCCGAAGATGTACCTGATAAGATCATTCCGGTCAGGGAGAGCTATTTTTCAGGCTACCGTTTGTTTTATTCAATGGGGAAATGCGATCCTCAAGCAGAAGCAGCCGACTGGATTCAGATCCTGACCATTGACAAGGATGCTGCATTGGAATATATTTCCGGGACAACACCGGATGCCATCATTCTTCCTTTCAGTGGTTTAAAGGAGTGTGCAGGCCGGATTCATTCCAATGAAGAATACAGTGTTATTTTGGACCGCTACAAACACCTGGCTTGCAGAATCTATCGCCAGGTTACCGGACCCGACGGAGTGGTAACCGATGAGATGACCGCTTTGATAAAAAGTTGCCAGCTGCGCATCGACGGATCGGATCAGGCGATGTATGCCACTTCGGGTAAAGGCGGAGGCGTCTTCAGACTTGACAGGCAGGATAATCAAGGGATTGATCCCTGGAATGAATGGATCAGTTGTTTCAACGCCATAGAAAATCAGGGCTATATCACACTGATTGAATTCAATCAGCCGCCGTTGGCTCCTTTCCTGGAATAGCAGGGTTCAGCAAAACTATTTATAGCTAAAAGCTTGGTTTTTAAGGAAAAATTTCGTAAATTGCGAAATAATCCCTTAAAAATATGGCATCATGGCAAGGATCATTCTGCTGGTGTCATTGTTTCTTTCCTTATTGACGGCCTGCGATAAGAAAGAGGATGACATGAATCCCGGCAAAGACTACACAGGCTTACTCACCCTCGAGTATACAAGGACCTTCCCGACTTTTCAATCTGTTGTCAGCATGCAAGTGGACATAAACAGTTCCGGAACGGTGGTGTTCAAGCAGCCTCCGGTTACCGCTTTTAACGGGGAATCCGAGAAGATGATTGAAAATGACAGGATCAGGATCAGGGAGGAAGGGAGTATTTCCATCTCAATGTTATCAGGCAAATGGGATAAGATGGACGGAAAGGAATACCTACTGGTCAACCTGACCTGTCAACTGGACGGCTTGAGGAATGTCTGGGAATGGGATGAATACCGGTGGATTCAATTAAGTGAAGTTTCTTATTCACTCGAAAATCCGCTAGCATGCCCGATGAGTTTCAGGATTGACAATGCACTGATGTCGGAAGCCGTATGCGGTGGAAGCCTAACCGACAACTGGGGCATCAATTGTTTCAGGTGGAGACTGGTGCTTGTTCCGGTGTCCCTCAATTAGCCCCGCTTCCTTCCTGATCTTTCCGGGCGCTACCTGATTTCAACCATGATTCCCTCCGAATGGGCTGAGAACTCAGGTGCATACAGGCATTGTACCGAATTTATACCGTTCGAGAATGTGCCTTTCTGCGCCGCTGTCAGTGTATATTCAAACACCCAGGTGCCTTTCGGCAGGTAGTTGAAGAAGAAATTCGAAGCGGCATCGCGGGTGTTTTCGTAATAACCCAGTCCGCCGTTCCACCTGTATCCCGAAAGGGTGTTAACCGGCTCGAAACCTGCCGCCCGCATGCTTTTCAGGTGTACAAATTTCAGATCTCGGTCGGTGCGAAGTTCTACCCTGACTACTACCTGCTGGCCGACCCTGACGGGCTTTTCCCCGCTGATTTCTTCGAGAACAGGTCCGGCATCGGTATTGGATTTTATATAAAGCCTGCTGCTGATCTTCAGCGGACTGTCGTGTCCCGAAATCTTGTCGAGGTTTTCGAAATACTGCCAGTACATGGCACCCCAGGCCGGACCGGCGGTCGATTTACTGACTTCTATTTTGCCCATTGCGGGCAGTATCTCATCGCCCTGCCAGATGGTTTTCACATAACCCGTGCCGGCTTCAGGTTGGTTGTCGCGCGATGCCATCTCAACGGGTTTGCCTCCCAGGGTTACGCTTATACCGGATCCGGTTTGCAGCCAGTCGCCTCCACGAAGCAGCAGCGCGTAAACGGCATCGGCGGTTGCACGTGAGGTAGCCCAGCGTTGCGTCTGCTTCTGCTTCAGCAGCCAGGTTTTCATCTGGTCAACGGCTTTCGGATCATTGCCAAGTTCTTCGAACAGTTCAATCAGCAGGGCCTGGGTTTCCACCGGAGCCTGATGCCAGAAATACCCTCCCCGGTTGTCGCGCCAGTACATGCCCAGTTCAGGATGTGTAATTGCCCGTTCAAGCAGCGATTTCATAATGGCATTGGCCGTTTTCAGATCCCCGTTGCGGCCGGCCCAGAGCGCAATCATTCCCTGAGCGTACAAGCCCTGCGATGTCCAGTATTTCCGGGCCTGTTTTCCAAAATAAGCCAGCGCATCCGAAGCTTTATCATCTTTACGGATAACATCCTGCAGATAACCTGATGCAAACAGGTATTGCAGATGCTCCAGACCCGGATGCTGTTTGTCGAAGTCTTTGGGATGGTCCTTCATAATCCGGTTGTAGTCTTCGGTCATCCGCATGTTCAGGTAGCTGCTGGCCCGGCTGATCATTTCGAGGGAAGCCGGGTCCTGCTTCAGATCCATAACTTTCAGATAATGCAGGCGTCCGAAGCCTGTCATAATGAGCTGGGTAATGTACCGGCTTTCGGGCATGCCCTCAAACCAGGGCCATCCGCCGTTGGCCGACTGCATTTGCTGAAGTTTCTGTTTCGCGGCCTCCTGCATGGATGCCATACGGTTTACATCAAACATCAGGGCAATGCGCTGTTTTTGCTCCGACTCGTTCTTTCCTTCCATCAGCCAGGGCGTTTCCTCCAGCACCAGGGCTTTCAGTTCCTGATTCTTTTCCAGATTCGAAAGCAGGGCATCCGGGCTGAGGTTCTTCCAGGTTTCAAAAACGGCACGGATCTTCGGACTGCTGTTTGCAATATATGAAGCAAGACTGTTGGCATACAGCCGGTTAAATACCGCATCGGAGTTTTCATGCGTTTGTCCGGCAAGATAGGGGAGGGCCTGCACCGCGTACCAGGCAGGATTGGATGTAAATTCAAGCGTCAGACGATGGTTTCGTAAGGTTTGGCTACCCCCCGGCTGTTCTGTCATTTTGCTGAAATCAAATGATCTGGATTCGTTTCCGTTGATGGGCAGGGGCAGGGTTTCGGTAACCAGCATACGGTTGGTCAGCACCGGCAGCATCACCTCTTCCCCGTCGCTGTGATTTCCGGCAACGGCTGTTATCCGCACCATCACGGCCTCCATACCTTCGGGTATGGCGATCTGCCATTCCACAGCGGTATTCCCGGCCGGTTCAAGTTCAAACGGTTCGGATGAAAGGGAATTTCCGAAAACGGCATCTGCCGGCATCATGGTCAGGGCATCGAACAATTCAAGCCGGGCGGTTCCCTGTACCGGATTATCAGCAAGGCTGCTGACTTTCGTCTGAATTACCATTTTATCCCCTTCACGGAAAAAGCGGGGCAGGTTTGGAGTAACCATCAGCTCTTTGCGGGTAACCACTTCTTTGCTGAACTGCCCGTATCGCAAACCGGTGGTGTGCGCAAGTCCCATGAAATTCCAGCGGGTAAGGGCTTCTGGTACGGTAAACTCCACCCAGACCTCTCCTTCCGCATTGGTGGTAAGGTGGGGATAAAAGAATGCCGTTTCGTTCAGATTTCGCCGGATTTGCGGGGGTTCGGCCTGTTTTACGGCTCCGGGTTCTGCCAACGTCTGATCGCTGATCAGGCCATCTGTATCGTCCGCGGACGGTGTAACAGCCATTGCCTCAGGCATGCTTTCTTCCATGTTTTTCATCATTCTGGCAGTCCTTCCCGCAGCAAACCGCCGGAATCCTCCGTACATGCCGTATCCGAACCAGTTTAAGGCGTCATAGCTGCGGATTGCCGGATAAACAGGTTCAGTGGTCAGTCCGGGAAGGGTATATCCCGTGCCGGAAGCAAATGCGTTCCGGGTTTCCCACTCAGGATTGTTGTATTGCTTTTCCGAAAGATTAAAATACCAGTTATGCGGTAAAATGGCATCCAGGGATGCATCGTACATACCGGCCAGCAATTCCGCATCCAACGGCTTTTGACCAGGATCTGTAATCTTAAGCTTCCATTTTTCGGTACCTCCGGGCAATAGGGGACTCCGGAAAGTTTCAAAAGCCACATTGAGCTGATTCCGGCTGTCGGGGATAGTCACGGCGGTTGAATAATGATAGCTGCGGTTGTCATAGACCAGGGTCAGACTGATTTTTACTTCTCCGGTAAAAGTCTCCGGTATTTTGTAAGAAAGCACCGCCTGAGCCTGTGAAATCTTTATCCGTTCACGGTGAACCGATTGCTCCTGCATCATCACTTCAAAGTACATCCGGGCGTTTTTCAGGGCTGAGGCAGTCAGTAAGCGGATTGTTTCCCCCGCTTTCGGAGCCGGGGTAAGTAAATAGGCCCACAAAGCCTCATTCGCCGGCGCTTTTTTCGATTCCGGTGAAATGATCCTTACCACTTTATCAACCGTAACCCGCTCACCGAATGCATCCACGGCGCTCAGGCTGATCAGGTAACGGCCGGGATCCCATTTATCCAGTCCCGCGAAGGAAACCATGCTGTCGCTTGCGGTATGATAGTTCTTCCTGAAAACGGATTTTCCCTTTTCTCCCGGTGTTTTATCCTCGTTCAGAAAAACATCGGAAGGCAGCCTTCGGATAAATTCTTCACGGGAATAGACAGCCGTATCCGGAGCATCCCACAAGCGCGGGCGGGTATAGCGCGCAGGCTCATTCAGGGCAAATACCTCCACGCTTACATCAACCGGAGTTTTTTCGCCGTTCAGATTTGTGGTACTCAGTTTGTAACTGCTTCCCGCTTCACGGTTGATGATTTCAGGAACCGACAATTCCGCCAGCAGCGCTTTGTTGCTTACCTGTACCACCGTTGTCGCCGAACGGGTTTCCCCGTTGATATCGGTTACATCCGAATAGATGGTGTAGGTGAATAGCGGGTTGTTTTTCAGCTGTGCCTGCGGATCGGGCACCGCCGTGAAGCTGATCGAAAATGTGCCATCCGGTTCCGTATTAAGGGTTCCGTTGGCTATTTCACTTTCGGGCCGGTGAAACGGATAATAACCCCATCCAAACCTGAAAAACGGCCATGAAACCGAACGTACCACCCGGTAGCTGACCACGGCCCCGCTTACCGGAACTCCGGTATAACTTTCGGCCCTGCCCGGAACAGTAACCTGTTCATTCAGCCGGTAACTGCCTTTAACAGGCATAAATTCCACTTCAAATTTCGGTCGTTTGTACTCTTCCACATTAAAATAGGCGCTTCCGCTTTTATTGTCGATGCGGTACTGACCGCCCGGACCTGAAACCGGAAGTACGAAAGAACCGCTGAATGAACCGTATTTATTTGAGGTCACCTCAAGCGACGAAATTTCCCGGCCATTGGCATCGAAAATTGAAACCACCGATTGGTTGCCGGTCAAAATCCGGTTATTGTCCTCTTCCGTGCCGACAACTATTCCCTTGAAATAAATGGTTTGTCCCGGCCGGTATATGGAGCGGTCGGTAAACAGGAATGTCCGGGTTTTTTCCCCTCTGTTCTGACGGATGTCGCGGTAGGGTGAAAAATAGTTTTCAGCTACCAGGCGGTCATTATCCAGGGTGAAATCGAAAGAGAGGTTCCTGTAGTTCCGTTCACCTGTGCTTTTAACCAGGAACATTCCTTCCGCATCGCTGCGGTAGACATCCCCGTTTTTCCGCTCATTACTGCGTGTCCGGTAGTTATACTCACGGGTAAAGGTCTGGATTTTAACATCTTTTACGGGCTCGCCGGTTTCCCGGTTCAACACCCTGAAAACACCCGAACCATCGGTGTTTCTCCGGTTTACATAGCTGAGGGCCGATGACCAGAAGTCCTGCATGGCAACCGGACTGCTTTTCGGGTCGAAAGCGCTGTTGGAAGATACAATCAGGAGGTGGTATCCCGCTTCGGTGGCCGGGTGGATTGCCTCAATGTTGTGACTTTTGTAATCTCCGGTTTCGGGCAGACGGATGTTCCACTCTTTCAGGGATTTCAGTTTCAGGTATTTTTCAGCCGAACGTTCGCTGTAGAGTTCCTGTTTCACATTGACATTTTCGTCGTAGTTTAATTCTATCAGGCGGAACCAAAGTTGCCGGGTATTTCTGAAATTGACCAGCAGGGGAAATTCCCTGCCCGGCATCACTTCCCTGCCAAGGGTAATACTCAGCGATGGCGCTTCGATGGAATTCAGGATAATCCGGCAATTTTTCGCACCATCACTTCCGGGATACTGTCCGATGGCTTTCAGGCACCAATCGCGGGCAATCACGTAATTGCGGCCGGTTTCCTCTCCCGGGGCCTTAAAACCCTCTTCTTTTTCCTGCCAGAAGCGGGCAATTTTTTCAATTACATCGGCGGCAACCACATTGCCCCTGTATTTTTCCTCCAGCCGGAGCAGGGTGGCCAGGTACAGGCTGTCGGCCGACCTTACGTTACCGTTGGTCTTTACAAAATCGAGGCGTTTAAGGGCGGCATCCATCAGCGGTAGCGGATCGCCGGAGCCGGTGTGGAATTTTTCCACTGACTGCGCGATCCTTAACGCCTGATAATGAAAGGAGAGGCTGTCAGACGTTTCTATGTTAAGCTTTGCAAATACATCAGGCTCAGCCAGCAGGCCGGGATCCTGCATCGTAAAGGGCCTTACAGGGCGGGTAAGGGAGGCTTCGTCGTTCATAAAGAAATCGATGGCCCTGTGCGCCAGGAAGTCATAAAGCGTTGGCCTGAATTTTTTCGATCCTTCCGCGGTTTCAAGTATGGGATCGTACCCTTTCAGTGAGACCGACTGCAGCAGACCGGCATCTGAAAGAGAGGCATGGTAATGCTGTGAAACCTTTTCCACAAAGCGACGGGCATCCCAGGTCGCCATATCCGTTGACTGGTCATTCTTTACAACGGTCTGATCGAGGATGCGGTAGCGGTTTTGCTGATAATACTGCCAGTAGAGCTCAGCCAGCATGGAGTTCAGCACCTGCCTTGCAGGTTCCGCTTTTAGGGACAGATTTTTTTCTGTTTCACCGATATAATTTTCAATGAAATTTTCCTCAAAATCGCTGCGCAGCCTTAATTGATAGATCGATGCCTTCAGGAATTCCGGGATATCGCCCTTCCGTTCCGTTTCCGGAAGGTAGGCATTCACCAGCTCCAGCGCCGACTGCGGAAGCCCCTGCGCTACCAGGGAGTCCACCGTTTTCCAGATCCCTTTTCCGTTGCTGATTGTTGTCATCCCCTGATCAGGTTTAGCGGTTGCGGATTGAAATGAATGAAAGAAACCCAGGGCAATGGCGGTTGCCATGACAAATAGCAGGCTGATGGCCAGAAAAATATACTTTTTCATAAGAAGAATTTGTTATTTTCAATTCAAAGAAATTAATGAAATTTCAGTATCCCTCCGAAAGGGTAATTATTAGATGCAAGTTACGGCTTATTTCCATAAAAATGGCTATTTCTTTGATGCTGCGCCGTTTCCGTTACCTGAAGGCACTTTTGAGGAAAGGGGATTTCTCAGGCCTTCGTAACTGACGAGTTCCATTTTGACGGAACCAACGATGACCGCCGATTTCACCATTACCGGAAGGCGGTTGAGGTCGTCGGTGATGTACAATTCCATAGGGTAAGGCTCGCTGAATACTTCACCTTTAATAACCATGGGTTTAAATTTCAGGCAGTTAAAGGTGCCAAGTTCGGTTTTCAGTTGTTCACGCCCCAGAAAAACAATTTTGGATACGTAGAGGGAGTCGTCGAGGAAAAAGGAGAGGGGAAAGGATTCATTTGGCTTTACCCCGGTAATGTCGAGGGTACGTGCATAATAGAAAACGGATAGAATATCCTGGGTATTTTCGGGAATCTTCTTCACGGCATTCCGGCTTATGGCAAGTCCGTTGTTCTGCCTGAAGGTGACTTCATCGTCCTTTTTGTAACCTCCTTCGCGGGTACGGCGGATAAAATACCAGGGAATCAGTGCTTCACGGTCAATAAAGGTTTCGAAACGGTCGTCCACTTTAAAAAAGAAGTTAAAAGCGCCTTTCGATTGCCCGGAGCCTATTACGTGGTATGTTTCACGGCCGCTTTTGGTTACCGGTTTATTCTTTACTTCGAGTTTTGCTTCACCGGCGGTGACTTTTCCGGTAAGCAGGGAATGGTAATACACCCTGAAGGTAAGTTTTTCGCCATGACCAAAGGCAGTATTGTCAACAATCCGGTAAGTCTGGGAATAGCCCGTACCAACAATCAGTACCAACATGGTGAAAAGAAGATACCCGGATATATTTCGCCTTTTATTCATCAGTCCTGTTTTCTGCAAAGTTTGCAAAAAGTGTTCCAAAACGGGGAATTGCCTTTTGTTTAACAAATAAACAGGACCAATGTTACTTGTAAAAAGGAGAATCGGGTGTATTCAGTATTACATAGAAACAACTGTTCCGTCAGCAGATGGAACCTTGAAGCAATCGTTTCGGGAATGCACGGGCTGATGATTGGATATACAGACTATTGCGGGGCGCGGAGGATAAAGATCCTGTTACACCACTACATTCACGATCTTTCCCGGCACCACGATAACCTTCCTGGGCGGCTTTCCTTCGAGCCATTTGGCCGATTCCGGTGCCGATACCACGGCTTTCTCTATTTCGGGAACCGGAAGGCCCAGCGGCAATTCAAGCCTGAAACGCATTTTTCCGTTGAATGAAACAGGATACGCGAAGGTGTTTTCTACAATGTAACTTTCATTGAATTCAGGGAATGCAACTTGTGTCACACTTTCTGAGTTGCCGAGCAAACTCCATAATTCTTCGGCAATATGCGGGGCATAGGGCGATATCAGTATGGTAAGTTCGCTCAGGATGCTTCTGTTGTTGCATTTAAGGTCGGTAAGCTCATTCACACAGATCATAAACGAACTCACGGCGGTGTTGAACGAAAACCGTTCGATATCATCCTGCACTTTTTTAATTGTCTTATGCAGTACTTTCAGCTCCGCTGCCGATGGAGCACCTTCGCTGACGTTAAAGTTATTGTCGTAATCGTGGTAAAGTTTCCAGAGTTTACGGATAAACCTGAAAACGCCTTCAATGCCGTTGGTATCCCAGGGCTTCGACTGCTCGAGCGGGCCCAGGAACATTTCGTACAAACGCAGGGTATCGGCACCGTAACGCTCGATAAGGTCATCGGGATTTTGTACGTTGTACTTCGATTTCGACATCTTCTCCACTTCCCAGCCACACATGTATTTTCCGTCTTCAAGTATAAAATCAGCTCCTTCGAACTGGGGTTGCCAGCGGATAAACGCTTCTATGTCAAGAACATCGTTGTGTACAATATTTACATCTACATGAATGGCCTGAACGTCATAGTCTTTTTTCAGGTTGTAGCTCACAAACTTGTTGGTTCCCGTTACCCTGTACACAAAATTGGAACGCCCCTGAATCATTCCCTGGTTGATGAGTTTCTTAAACGGTTCATCTTCAATGGCAAGCCCGATGTCAAACAGGAACTTATTCCAGAAACGCGCGTAGATCAGGTGGCCGGTGGCATGTTCGGCCCCTCCCATGTAAAGATCCACGCTTTTCCAGTACCCGTTGGCATCTTTTGAAAAGTATTCCCGATCGTTGCGGGGGTCCATGTAGCGGAGATAGTAACCGCTTGATCCGGCAAAACCGGGCATGGTGTTGGTTTCGAGAGGAAACCCTTCTTTGGTTGTCCAGTTTTTTGCACGGGCAAGAGGGGGTTCGCCTGATTCGGTAGGGAGATAGGCATCCACTTCCGGCAATTCGAGCGGTAGTTCTTCTTCACTAAGGGCGTAGGGCATGCCGTTTTTGTAGTAAACCGGGAATGGCTCCCCCCAGTAGCGCTGCCGGCTGAAAATGGCATCGCGCAGCCGGAAGTTCACCTTTCCGTAGCCAATCCCCATCTCTTCTATTTTCCGGATGGTGGTGGTGATGGCTTCTTTTACTTCAAGACCGGTGATGAAGCCGCTGTTGATCATCACCCCCTCTTTGGAGTCGTAGGAATCTTCCCATTCCGACGGATCGACCGGTGTTTCGCCCTGACGGGAAACCACCTGGCGGACGGGCAATCCGAAATGCCGTGCAAAGGCAAAGTCGCGGCTGTCGTGGCCCGGCACTGCCATAATGGCTCCGGTTCCGTAGCCCATCAGCACGTAATCGGCCACCCAGATGGGAATTTCTTCGCCATTCAGCGGATTGATGGCATAGGCGCCGGTAAATTCACCGGTAACTTTTTTTACCTCGGTCATGCGTTCGCGTTCGCTGCGGTTTTTGGCCCATTGCACATATTCTTCCACCCTGGCGCGGCATCCGGGTGTGGTGATGGTTTCTACAAACGGATGCTCCGGGGCAAGTACCATAAACGTTACCCCGAACATGGTATCCGCCCGGGTGGTGAATATTTCCAGTTTCTGATCGAATCCTTTAATGGCGAACTCCGCTGAGCAGCCTTCCGAACGACCGATCCAGTTGCGCTGTATCTCTTTGAGTGATTCCGGCCAGTCGATGTGGTCGAGGCCGTCGAGCAGGCGGTCGGCATAGGCGGTGATGCGCAGCAGCCATTGTTTCATGGTTTTGCGTTCAACCGGGTGCCCTCCGCGCACCGAAAATCCGTCGCTTACCTCGTCGTTGGCCAGCACCGTACCCAGGGCAGGGCACCAGTTTACCATGGTGTCTGCCAGATAAGCAAGGCGAAAGTTCATCAGCACCTGCTGCTGCTGTGGTTCATTCATCGAATGCCATTCCGCGGCAGTAAATACCGGGGTATCGCTGCATGCCGCCTCAACCCCCGCATTGCCCGATTTTTCGAATGCCGCAATCAGGGTGCTGACAGGCTCCGCTTTATGGGTGATTTTGTTATACCATGAGTGGAAAAGCTGCACAAAGGTCCATTGGGTCCATTTGTAATACGCCGGATCGCTGGTGCGCACCTCGCGGTCCCAGTCGTAAGAGAAGCCGATTTTATCCAGCTGCTCCCGGTAGCGGGCTATATTTTTTTCCGTTGTTACGGCAGGATGCGTGCCGGTTTGTATGGCATATTGCTCGGCTGGAAGCCCGTATGCATCGTAACCCATGGGATGCAATACATTATAGCCCTTCAGCCGCTTGTAACGTGCATAAATATCGGAGGCAATATAACCCAGCGGATGCCCTACATGCAGCCCGGCACCCGAAGGATAAGGGAACATGTCGAGTACATAATATTTTGGTTTACTGTGGTCAATATCAGTTTTGTAAGTCTTGTTTTCAGCCCAGAATTGCTGCCACTTTTTTTCTATTTCCCGGTAGTTGTAATCCATTGGTCGCTTTCTTTATAAGGGTGCAAAGGTAGGAAGAATATGGCATTCAATTTTTGCGGGATGAAAGTCCCTGTTTATAGTCCCGGTTACTTTGCATTGTTCATTAAATGAATTGCTGTTTTTAACCATTCCGATCGCCTTCGGGATATCAAAGCTTCTGATAGTACCAAAGTTTTTAAAATATTTAGCGCCCGGATAGCCCAGGGAGGGATCTTTTCCGCATTTCGTCATCCCTGATTTAAACAGGACAGAACAGATTTTTTTTCTACCTTCGCAGCATAAACCTGCTTATGTCGCGCCACGAAGATAAACTCAGCCGCAGGCGGTTGCAAACCTCCACCGCCACTACCATCATCAGCATCTCCCTGGTGCTGTTTATGCTTGGCCTGCTTGGTCTTATCGTGCTGCATGCACAGAAACTCTCCAATTATGTCAGGGAGAACATCGGTTTCTCGGTAATCATCAAGGAAGAGGTAAAAGAGGCCGGCATCATTGAGTTCCAGAAAAAGCTGGACCTTGAAGATTTTGTGAAGTCCACCGAATATATTACCCGCGAAAAAGCCGCCGAAGACCTGACCAGGGAACTGGGCGAGGATTTTGTGGATTTCCTGGGATATAACCCGCTGCTGGCTTCGATCGACATCAGGCTGAAGGCGGATTACGCCAACAACGACAGTCTGAAGATGCTCGAAAACCGGCTGATTGCCAACCCCATCGTGAAGGAGGTTTTTTATCATAAATCACTGGTAGAACTGGTAAATCAGAATATCCGCAGGATCAGCGTCGTGATTCTTGCATTCACGCTGGTGCTCCTGCTGATTTCCGTCGCGCTGATCAACAACACCATCCGCCTGAGCGTATACAGCAAACGGTTTATTATCCGGAGCATGCAACTGGTGGGCGCCACGCAGCGTTTTATCCGCAAGCCCTTCCTGCTGAAGAGCCTGCTGCACGGGTTTCTGAGCGCCCTGATCGCCATTGTGCTGCTGGGCGTTGTACTGTACTTCTCGCGCAGGGCCCTGCCCGAACTGGTTGACCTGCAGGATATCGATATGTTTCTTTCGCTGTTCGGCATTGTAACGGCGTTGGGCTTACTGATAACGGGAGCCTCCACCTTTTTTGCCGTACGGAAATTTCTGCGCATCAGTCAGGACCGCCTTTATTAGGAAGAGCCTGTTGAAAACAACGTCGCAGATGAAGTTTACGCGGTTGTTGAAAATTATAAATGTTAATCACAGAGTTCAAAAATCAGGAACGATGAATATAAAGAAATCCGATAAGGAAGTTGCCCCCAGAAAAGCGCCCGCCGCGGGCGATAAAGCCATGCAATTTGCCTTTGGCCGTGAAAATTACCGCCTGATGCTGATCGGGCTGGCAGTGATTGCCCTGGGCTTTATCCTGATGGTGGGCGGAGGATCTGACGATCCTTACGTGTTCAACGAAGGCATGTTTAATTTCCGGAGGCTTACCCTGGCCCCGCTGCTGATACTGGCCGGGTATGTGATTGAAATTTTCGCGATTATGAAAAAACCGCGCGACTAAGCAATGACAGTTATCGAGGCCATCATCATTGCGATTGTCGAAGGAATTACCGAGTTCCTTCCCGTCTCTTCCACAGGCCATATGATCATTACCCAGGAGCTGCTGGGGATGAAGATCGATGATTTCGTAAAGGCTTTTACCGTTAATATTCAGTTCGGGGCCATCCTCTCGGTGGTCGTGCTTTACTGGAAGCGGTTTTTCCAGAGCCTTCAGTTTTACTATAAACTCTTTGTTGCCTTTATTCCGGCCGCCGTTATTGGTTTCCTGGCCGGTGACTTCATCGACTCCATGCTCGAAAGCGTGGTGGTGGTGGCCGTTATGCTGGTGCTGGGAGGCGTTGTGCTGGTGTTCGTTGACAAGTGGTTCAACAAACCGGCTGCCGATCAGACTGTTACCTATCCGACGGCATTCAAAATCGGACTTTTTCAGTGCATCGCCATGATTCCAGGTGTTTCGCGTTCGGCGGCAACCATTATCGGGGGTATGACCCAGAAACTCGACCGCAAAACCGCCGCCGAATTTTCATTTTTCCTGGCCGTGCCCACCATGTTTGCCGCGGCAGGGTATAAACTGATGCAGAATTACCAGACCATTACCGCCGAAAATATCGATATCCTGCTTATCGGGAATGCCGTAGCTTTTGTTGTGGCAATGATTGCCATCAAATCTTTTATCAGTTTTCTTACAAAGTATGGTTTCAGGGTATTCGGATACTACCGCATTCTGGTGGGACTGGCAATTCTGATTATGATTGCCCTCGGTTACGATTTAAATATTGCCTGATGGACTATCGTTTCGAAGAAGGGGAAGTCCTGCTGATCAATAAGCCGCTGAAATGGTCATCGTTTGATGTAATCAACCGTTTCCGGTATTTTCTGCGCAAACAGTGCGGCATTCAGAAGATCAAGGTCGGACATGCAGGTACGCTCGATCCGCTGGCCGACGGACTGCTGATTGTTTGTACGGGCAGGTTTACCAAACGCATCGAAGAATTTCAGGGACAGGAAAAGGAGTACACCGGCACCTTCAGGCTGGGCGCTACTACCCCTTCATTCGACCTGGAACACGAACCGGACCAAACCTTTGAAACAGGCCATATTACCCCGGAAATGATCCGGCAGGCTGCAGCAGGCCTGACCGGCGATATCATGCAGGTTCCTCCCGTGTTTTCAGCCATTAAGATCGGGGGGAAAAGAGCATACAAATTCGCGCGGAAAGATAAAGATCCTGAGTTGTCAGCCCGCCCGGTAAATATCCGTGAATTTGAAATTACCCGTATTCAGATGCCGGAGGTTGATTTCCGGATCAGTTGCAGCAAAGGCACCTACATCCGTTCCATTGCCCGTGATTTTGGCCTGGCACTAAATAGCGGGGCCCACCTCACTGCCCTCCGGCGAACAAAAATTGGTGAATTTTTGCTGAAGGATGCATGGGAACTCGAAGAGCTGATGGCGCATATCAGAAAGTCTTATGGCACCGCATCCGGAAGCGGGGATGATGAAAAGCAGGAAGGGATGTAACATTTTCGGGCGTATACATCCTGAACTATAATCTTGTCAGGTAATCAGAATCAGATACTTCGATCGCAAATCAAAAGGAAATGAATTACAGGATTTTTCCGAAGGCGGCAGTCCTGACAGGCATAAGGTGAAGGAAAAAAGGGATAACCGGGGTTCCCCTCAAAAATTCAATTGTTCAGTAATGTCTGGTATGCATTGATTAATCCGGGTTTGGTAAAACGGGCCATAGCCGGATGCCTGCTCAGAAACTCTTAAACCCGATAATTTCCCTTACCTCCCGGATGGTTTGTCCGGCACTGGCATGGGCTTTTTCTTTACCCATATTTACCACCCTGCGCAGGTAGTTGTCGTCAGCGGCGAGTTCGCGCATCTTTTCACGGAAAGGCTCTGTAAAGGCGATGGCATCTTCGGCCAGTTGTTTTTTCATATCACCGTAACGGATGCGGCATTCGTTGTATGCCTCCTCGAAATGCGCGAGGGTGTCGGGCGCTGAGAGCGCTTTCATCAGGGCGAAGATATTTTCGATGGCCTGAGGTTTGGGCTGGTTGGGCTCGGTGGGGCCGCTGTCGGTAACGGCTTTCATAATCTTTTTGCGGATAACGGCCGGCTCGTCGTTCAGGAAGATGGCATTGCCTTCGCCTTCCGACTTGCCCATTTTGGTGCTGCCGTCGAGGCCGGGGATTTTTATCAGCTGCTCGCCGAAGTTATAGGCCACCGGCTCGGGGAAATAATCCACCTTATACAGGCGGTTAAAGCGGTTGGCAAAGGTGCGGGTCATCTCTAGGTGCTGTTCCTGGTCTTTGCCTACGGGTACCTTGTGCGCCTTGTGGATGATGATGTCGGCGGCCATCAGCGTCGGGTAGGTCAGCAAACCGGCGTTGATGTTGTCGGGTTGTGAGCGGGCTTTGTCCTTGAAGGAGGTCACACGCTCCAGCTCGCCCAGGTAGGCGTTCATATTGAGGAACAGATAGAGTTCGGCGGTTTCGGGCAGGTCGCTTTGCAGGTAAAGGGTCGCCTTTTCGGGATCGAGCCCGGCAGCCAGGTAGTCAATCAGCACACTTTTTACATTGCCATGCAGGTCGGCAGGGGTAGGGTGGGTGGTAAGAGAGTGGTAATCAGCAATAAAGAAATAGCAGTTATTTTCATTCTGCATTTTGATAAAATTCTTCAGTGCTCCGAAATAATTACCGAGGTGAAGGTTTCCTGTGGGCCTGATGCCGCTGACAACTGTATCCATAACAATGTTTGGGTAAAAAAAACCGGACTCTTATCGCTGAAAGCCCGGTACAAAAATACTGCGAAAATCTTTAGGAAACTGCTTTTATACAGAACGGGCGGTTCCTTACATTTTTATCTCGTCATCCACCTTGTTGAAGAAATGATATTCCAGGAAATGGTAGGATGGCATAGGGGTGAGCCTGATCCAGCGTTTGAATTTAAAATACCATTTCATGCGGATGGACGGGAATCCATGCACAAGGTAGGAATAGACAAAGGGGTGGAGGTTTATTTTAATGTAAGGTTCATTCTGGTCGTGGATCAGGTAGCGGATGTTATTTTCTATCTGATCGATGTGAATGATGCTGGGTTTTATTTCGCCGGTTCCGCCGCAGGCCGGGCATTTCTCGAGGATCTGCACATTCATTTCGGGCCTTACGCGCTGACGGGTGATCTGCACCAGGCCGAATTTGCTGGGTGGCAGAATGGTATGCTTGGCATGGTCTTTTGCCATTTCCTCTTTCAGCTTCTGGTAAAGCTTGCGGCGGTTGCCTCCTTCGTGCATATCAATAAAGTCCACCACAATGATTCCGCCCATATCGCGCAGGCGGAGCTGTCGGGCAATTTCGGCAGCTGCTTCGAGGTTAACAGCCAGGGCGTTCATCTCCTGAGAGATCTCCGAATTTACCCGGTGGCCGCTGTTTACGTCGATTACATGCAGGGCTTCGGTATGCTCAATAATGAGGTAAACCCCGCTTTTGATGGTGATGATTTTCCCGAAAGAATTCTTGATCTGCTTGTCGATGCCAAAGTGCTCGAAAATGGGCACTTTGCCTTTGAAGAGCTTTACGATTTCGACCTTATCGGGCGCAATAGTCTTTATGTACGCCTTAATTTCTTCATAGATGCCTGCATCGTTAACATGGATATTGTTAAACGACTCGTTAAGCAGGTCGCGGAGGATGGCAGTGGTGCGGTCTATCTCGCTCAGGATGCGCTGGGGCGCTTTGGCGCCCGGCAGTTTGGCAATCAAGGCATCCCATTTCGCGGTGAGGTTGCGCAGATCGGCATCGAGGTCAGCCACCTTTTTGTTTTCGGCTACCGTACGGATAATTACCCCGAAATTCCTGGGCTTAATGCTGGTAATGAGTCGCTTGAGCCTGTTGCGTTCTTCCACGCTCTTGATCTTCTGCGAAACGGAAACCCTTGTGGAGAAAGGCACCAGCACCAGGTAACGGCCGGCAAATGAAATTTCCGACGAAACCCTGGGCCCCTTGGTGGAGATGGGTTCCTTGGCAATCTGTATCAGTACCTGCTGGTTCTGGGTAAGCACCGAGGTGATCTTGCCGGTTTTTTCAATGTCCGGCTCAGGTTCCATATCCCCTATGGTAGGGACATCCGGTTTTCCGGTAAGGCTGAGCTTCAGCAGCTTGTTGAGCGAGTTGACCTGGGGGCCGAGGTCAAGATAATGGAGAAAAGCGTCTTTTTCGTAACCGACATCAACAAAAGCAGCATTCAGCCCGGGCATAATCTTTTTTACCCGACCGAGATAAATGTCACCTACCGAAAAATTATTATTGCTTTTTTCTTTGTTGAGTTCGACGAGGTCTTTGTCTTCAAGTAAAGCAATGTTCACTTCCGAAAGACCGGCATCGATAATCAGTTCCTTATTCAAAATCCTGATTTTTAAGATGTAGTAAGGGCTGCAAATGGTTATAGCTGTTTAACCCCCGGGTTTAACAGTAAACCTGACAGTAGCAGGAATTTTTCCACTACATGCCCCCGATGGTAATATACATGGGGGCATGCAGTGGTTTTCCCAAATCAAGAAAACTTATTTCTTTTTATGTCTGTTCTTGCGCAAGCGTTTTTTCCGCTTGTGCGTTGCCATTTTATGTCTTTTTCTTTTTTTTCCGCTGGGCATGATAAATTGATTTTAAAAGATGAACAACAGCTTATTTTACCTTGTTCTTAACTTCGTTGACGAAGGTCTTGGCAGGTTTAAAAGCGGGAATATTGTGAGCCGGGATGATGATCGTGGTATTCTTTGAAATGTTACGACCGGTTTTTTCAGCCCTTCTCTTTGTAGTGAAGCTGCCAAAGCCCCTGAGGTAAACGTTTTCACCATTGGCCAGTGAATTTTTCACTGCATCCATGAAAGCCTCAACAGTCTGCTGTACAGCAACCTTTTCAATATTGGTCTTACTAGCAATTTCAGCTACAATTTCTGCTTTTGTCATGTTGATTGAGTTTTTTAAAGATTTGAGAATAAATTTTTTAACGGGCTGCAAATATAAAGGTTTTTAAAACAAAACGAAAAAAATGCAGTTTTTTTAGGGGCAATTGCCTCAATTTAAGATATTTTCAGCAAAATGAACGATTTTCAGCGGAAGATAATCCAATGGTACAATTTGAATAAAAGGGATTTGCCCTGGCGGCAAACGCTTGACCCTTACCGGATATGGGTTTCGGAAATTATTCTTCAGCAAACCCGTGTCGATCAGGGGCTTGCCTATTATGAGCGCTTTATTGCCCGTTTCCATGATGTGAGACAACTTGCTGAAGCCGATGAACAGGAGGTGCTTTCGGTTTGGAAAGGTCTGGGCTATTACAGCCGCGCCCGCAATATGCACCATACCGCCCGCAGGATTGTTCAGGAATACGCGGGGGTATTTCCGGAAACCTGTCATCAGCTGCTCAGGCTGAAAGGCATCGGGAAGTACACCGCCGCTGCCATCGCCTCCATTTGCAGCCACGAGCCGGTCCCCGTGGTGGACGGGAATGTGGTCAGGGTTTTTTCACGGATATTTGGCATTGAAGCGATGGCGGGCACAACAGCCTCATTTAACAAGGTGTGGGAGCGTTCCTCGGCGCTGATCGACAGGGATGATCCCGGTACCTACAATCAGGCCGTGATGGAATTCGGGGCGCTCTGCTGCAAACCCGCCAATCCCGGTTGCGGACAGTGTATCTTCCGGAACGACTGCTTTGCCTTTGGCAATCAGATGGTTGATAGGCTGCCTGTGAAGAAGAAGGAAATCTCCAGGCGGGAGCGCTGGTTCACCTATCTTTATGTTCGCGTTGGCGGCGGTAAGGTGCTGATGCAGCAACGCCCGCAGGGCGATATCTGGCAGAATCTCTGGGAACTGCCGCTGATTGAAGCCGATCACCTGCTTGGCCCGGCGGAAGTGAGTGCCCATCCGGTCGTAAATCAAGGCGGGGAGCTGGAGGAAATAATAGCGGTAAATCCGAAAGATTACCGGCATATCCTGACCCATCAGATCATCCATGCGCGTTTTTACGAGATTTCCGGTTATCAGACCGGAGAAGCCTTTGAAGCCGGAGATTACCGGGTGATGGAAGATCCGCTGGTTACCGGACTGCCCGTGTCCCGGCTGACGGATAGATACCTGCATTGGCGGGCAGGGAATATGCAGGGTCTTTGAAATTCAAATAATTATCTCCGGACGGCAGGGTAATTAATGTTACGGTGCGCTGCACCTATGATGTCGCGGTGCGCTGCACCTATGATGTCGCGGTGCGCTGCACCTATTAATGTTTCGGTGCGCTGCACCTATTGATGTCACGGTGCTCTGCACCTATTGATATTACGGTGCGCTGCACCTATTAATGTTACGGTGCGTTGCACCTGATAATGTTTCGGTGCGCCACCGCCGTTGGCGGGGCAGGCTGCACCTGATGATGTCGCGGTGCGCTGCACATGTGGAGTGAGCGGGGGACAGGGGAGAAATTCCGTTTGTTTTTCGTGGTGTTATGCAGTATATTTGTCACTATAACAGGCTAAACAAAAAGCAATATGGCAAGAGGTGTCAACAAGGCGATCCTGATTGGTAATCTGGGCAGGGATCCTGAAATTCAGAATTTTGACAAGGGTGTGAAGAAGGCATCATTTTCGCTGGCCACCACTGAAACTTACCGCAACCGCGAAGGGCAGGAGATGGAGCAAACGGAATGGCATAACATTATCCTCTGGCGCGGACTGGCCGAGATCGCCGAGAAATTCCTGAGGAAAGGTTCCCAGGTATATATCGAGGGCCGTATCCGGAACCGCTCCTACGAAAAAGACGGACAAAAGCGCTACATAACCGAAATAGAAGGGGATACGCTGAACCTGCTGGGATCAAGGCAGTCGAACGATTCTTCCTCTTACCAGGAAAATCAGCCATCTGCACAACCGGCACCCCCGCCTGTGCAGGAGCCGGAAGATGACCTGCCATTCTGATCCGGAATAAACAGATTTAATAAATTTTCACCCTGTCACCCTGTGTGGCAGGGCATGGTGTTTTGCTCAGGCCTTTCCGCTCAGCGATTTGGGGATTCTGCCGTTTTTAATGGACTCTGAACGCAGGCGACGGCCAACGATGCGTTCCGTCATGGCTCCCGTTTCCAGGATGCGGTCGATGTCGAGGTTGGTTTGAATGCCCATCTCATCCATCATTACCACCATATCCTCCGTTGTAACAAGTCCGGTAATGCCGGGATCTTTATAATAGTATGAGCCGGTTCCGGCCACAGGCACTCCGTCCACAAAGTTGGCCGGCTGCCCGCCTATCCCCCCGAGGGTAGATTCATAATTGGTCATGCCCGCCTGCAAAGCGGCCAGCACATTGGCCAGGCCCCAGCCCCGGGTGGTGTGGAGGTGCACAATGTGTTTTTCAGGATTCGGAATGCTGTCGAGCAGCATCGAAAAATAACGGTACACCCGGTCGGGCGAAGCGGAGCCGTCGTGATCAGCGTGCTCCACATCATTTGCGCCTATATCGAGCCAGCGTTTGGTGAAATCGATCGCTTTTTCCATCTTCGTTGGTCCTTCGATGGGGCAGCCCCATATGGTGCTGACGGTTCCGTTTACCTTGATGCCCGCATCGTGTGCCAGGGGAATGTACTTCTCAGCCATTTTCCAGTATTCATCCAGCGAAAGGCCCGAATTTTTTTTGTGGTGCGATTCGCTGGTTGAAACCATCAGCAGGATGCGGTCGGGTCCCCAGCCCTCTTTGCGGGCTTCAATGGCGCGCTCTATGGCTTTTTCGCGGATGGTCACCGCGGTGATGCTTACCCCGCCGATCAGATGGGCGACCGCTTTGCTTTTGCGGATGCCTTTGAGCAGGGCATCGGCATCCCTGAACTGCGGCATCCCTTTGGGATTGCCCAGGTTGGTGAGTTCAATGTGCTTAAAACCGCTGAGTATAAGCTGTTCAGCCACCCACAGCTTGGCTTCGGTGGGGATAAATTTTTCTTCGTGCTGAAATCCGTCGCGGACAGTGATATCGCCAATGGTTACTTTTTCAGGGTAGTTCATGCTTTTTACTTTTCCACTGTTAAACACCTTAACCACAGGCTTGTTCACCGGGATATGCAGTTTTGTGCATATTACAGCGATCACCGGAAAATTACAGTTACATTTGAATCCGGATCAGACATTGGTCATTGATTATTCCGGGATATCCTTAAAAAATTGAAGTTCATCCCGCAAGGGCAATCTATTGCCGTGATAATTTTTCCAGTGCATTGCAGTGCCCTGAATCCTTTTACAGAAAGTTATGCCTGCATTACTGTGTGCGTTGTTTGCTATTTTGTGCTAATTTTACTTCCGCCCGGCAATTGTAACCTCTTTCTTATGCGCAACCGGATTGTCCAGCTGGTATTTATAGTTTTACTGATTCCGGATCTCTATGCCGGAACCGGCACCCCGGTGCATACCATATCGCGGCGCGAAGGGTTGAGCAACGGGGCGGTCAATGCCATCGCGCGGGATGCCGAAGGATATATATGGCTTGGCACCTGGAACGGGCTGAACCGTTACGACGGCCACGGAATAGAAACCTTTCTTCCCGGAAGCGGACCAGGCAGTATTCACAACCATGTAATCCGGGAGATCTTTCCCTCAGCCTCAGGCCCGCTGTGGCTGATGACAAACAAGGGGATTGCCTTATATAACAATGAAACCGGCAGTTTTTCGGCTTATTTCACCGACGAACCGGAGCAGATCAATTATGAAAACGATATTTCTCTTGCTTTCGCTGACGGCCATGGGGCCGTGGCATCGGTTTACGGACGGGGCCTGTTCCGTTTCAGCGAAGCCGTGAAGCAGTTTGTTCCCGTGCCTTTGGATGCAGCGGCGATAAGGGTAAAGCGTGTTCATATGGCAGGCAGCACCTTATACTGCATTACCGCGGATGGAGAATTGCTCCGGCTTGAAGGCAACCGCCTGCTAAAGGTTCTGAACCTGCCCCTCGGCAGCGCACTTACCGCTTCGTCCTTGCAGGAGGCAGGAGGCAGGCAGCTGCTTTTCGTTACCCAGCGTTCAGGCCCTGCCCTTGTTACAGATCTGAAAACCCTTGAAATACAACGACTGAGTCTTCCCGACGATGTCATTACCAGCCTTTCAGCCTCGCGGCAGGCGGGCGTTTTATGGGCCGGAACCGAAAAAGGAAGGATTTTCAGGTATACCATCAAAACCCGCACCTTTGCCGAACCCGGAAAGGTTGGCGGGCAGGATGCCGGCATCCCCATTTCCACGCGTATTCTGTGTATTTACGAAACCGAGCCGGATATCCTCTGGACAGGTACCGACGGGAACGGCGCATTTACCATGAAACTCACCGAATTCCCGGTTACACGACTGGCATCGGAACAGCTTTCCTATCCCATTGTGCGCAGCATACTGGTAACCCGGAAAAACGACATCCTGGTCGGCACCAAAGGCGGAGGAATCGATGTTTTTGACGCCGGGGGCAGGCGCATCCGGCAGATTTCGGCGAAAGACGGGTTGAGCAACAATTCTGTGCTGTCGTTTCATGAACGTCCGGATGGTTCCGTTTGGGTGGGCACGGACGGAAACGGAATCGACCTGCTCTCGTCCGATTACCGGACCATCCGCAACTTCCCGCGCGACTTCGGCAAAGAAACGCCCCTGGTGTTTGCTTCGGTTTACCGCATTATGGAAGACAGCGACGGCAGTATTTATTTGGGAACCAGTGGATATGGCGTTATTCAGGTAAGAATGGGGAAAAACGGCGATCCGGAGAGCTGCAGGCAGCTTGTGCTGGATCCCGACCAGGCGCCCGGGCTGCAGAAACAGATAGTATATGCCCTCACCGAAGAGCGGCCGGGCATTATCTGGATAGGCACCCGAGGGTTCGGCGTTTACCGTTACAATACCATTGCGCAGCGGGTGATAGCCCAATACAACGCACAGACACGCCCCGGATTTATCCGTAATGACGATATCCTGTCCCTGTTCACCGATCGCAAAGGCATCGTGTGGGCGGGCAGCAGCAGCGGGCTGTTCAGCTTCGAACCGGTGTCGGCCGATTCGGTAAAACCGGCGGGCACCGACGTTCAGGGCGGGCTTCCGAATACCAGCATACATACCATCAGGCAGGATTTATCGGGTAGCCTGTGGATTACCACCAACCAGGGCTTATCGATGATCGACAGTACCCGCCGCAATGTGCAGAGTTTTAATATAAACGACGGACTGATCAATTTTGAATACAGCGACGGGGCTTCGTTTTTCGACAAAAACAGCGGCCGTTTGCTGGCAGGGGGGACTATGGGGGTTGACATTGTGCAGACGGATGCCATACGGTTCTCGTCCTACTTCCCGCCGGTAGCGGTAAATCAGCTACTGATACGCAATGTGCCGGTAAGTCCGGACGAAGGAAGCGTGCTGTTAAAAAGGATGAACCTTCAGCATGAGCTGGAGTTGAAGCACAACCAGAACTCGCTGACGTTTTTTGTATCTCCCCTGGCTTACTGGGGCCGTGAGCGTCACCGGATTTCGTACCGCCTGCTGAATTATGCCGACGCATGGGAGGTAATTCCACCCGAACAGCCGCTGGCATTTTCGAACCTGGAAGCGGGCAATTATACCCTTCAGCTGCGTGTGAGCGATGAGAACGGGATATGGTCGGAAGTGGTCAGGGAGATCCGGATTACGGTACATCCCCCGTTCTGGCGGACCGGCTGGGCCATTGCCGGATATATTGCGCTGTTTTTTCTGGTACAGTTTCTGATTTTCAATGCATACCGCCGACGCGAAGCCCGCCGCAAGGAGGCTGCCCTTCAGGAGATGAAGATCAGTCAGGAAAAGGAGCTACAGGCGTATAAAATCGAATTTTTTACCAATGTGGCGCATGAGTTCCGAACCCCGCTTACGCTGATCAGCTCACACATTCATGCATTGATCGAGGAAAAAAAGCTTACTTCCGAAAACCCCCGCCTGCTCAAGGTTTACAACAACAGCCTCAAACTGCAGAAGCTGGTACTCGAGATCATGCAGTTCCGCAAACTGGAGAAGGGCAAGGAGCCTTTGAATATTCAGGAGACGGATCCCTGCAGCCTGATCCGGGAGGTGGTATCCGACCTTGAGTTGCTGGCAGCACAACGCAACATCCGCTGTACCGTTGACGGTTGTGAAAGTCCCTTATCCTTCAGGACGGATGCTGACAAATTCCAAAGGATCATTACCAACCTGGTTTCCAACGCCATCAAGTACAATGTGGAGGGAGGCAGGGTAAATATCCGGATATCACGGCAGCCTGACCGGCTTACGGTAGAGGTACAGGATACGGGAATCGGAATAAAGCCGGAGCTCCTGCCCAGGGTTTTTGAGCCTTTCGGCATCTCATCGGCCAAAAAGCGGGGCAGTTTCCCGGGCTATCGCTCCACCGGTATCGGCCTGGCTGTTACCAAAGGACTCACCGAATTGCTGAAGGGAAGCATCCGCATTGAGAGTCAGCCCGGAACAGGAAGTACGTTTATCTGTACCTTTCCGGAAGTATTTCAGGTAAATACCGATGTCCCTCAGCCCGGCACTGACGTTACGGAACCGGATGCCTGGTTTATTGAAGAACCGGAGAGTGCTCCTGCTCCTTCCGACCACCGTTCAATTGCGGAGAACCGTTCGCTGCTGCTGCTGGTGGACGATGATCCGGAAATTCTGTCGTTGCTGAAGGACTTTCTTCAGGAATCGTATAACCTGATATTTGCGGAAAACGGGGCGGAAGCCTGGCAGAAAGTGCTTGCGCACAAGCCCGACCTGATCGTATCTGATGTGATGATGCCTGAAATGGACGGGATTGAATTGTGCCGCAGTTTACGCGATAATTTTGATACCAGTCACCTGCCCCTGATACTGCTTACGGCCAAAGCCGAGATTGAGGACCGCATTGCCGGCCTGAAAGCGGGAGCCGATTCATACATACCCAAGCCCTTCCATCCCGAGCATCTGAGGGTGAGGATAGAAAAACTGCTTGAAGTGCGGCGGAATATCCGCAATCGTTTCGCCGGCAGCGACGACAGCCTGGCGATGATCAAGGAGCTGCCCGACCCGTTTTTCCAGAAGATGCTTTCATATATCGATGAGAACATTGACGATGAAACGCTTACCGCTGAAAAATTGTGCGACCGCATGGCCATCAGCAGGTCATCCCTGTACGAAAAGACAAAATCGGTACTGGGTACCACCCCGCACGGTATGATCAACCAGCGCAGACTAAGCAAAGCGGCAACTCTTCTGCTTTCGACCCAGTTAACGGTAAGCGAGATCATTGATCAGACGGGATTTTCCAGCCGTACCCATTTTTACGATCTGTTTGGCAAAGCTTACAACTGTTCTCCATCAGAGTATCGTCAGCGGGTCTGAGTGATTTTTGATTTTGGTCCCGATGGCAATCGGGAGCGGATTTTGGAATGTACCAATCCTGGAGATCACCCTTCGCAGGATAAAAAGTGATTTTTGATTTTTTTACGCGCGAATATCCCGCCATAGCGGGGCAAGCTGCTAAGGCGCAAAGATTGTTTTTTCTCCATTTTTCACACTCAAGTGCGATCTGTGACTACGTCGAATCAGTTTTATAAATCGGAAATTCTATAATCCACCACCTTCCTTGTCAGGATGAAATCTGAAATCCCTTGTCTCTTGCGGAAAGGATGAGGTAGGAAGTAAGAAGTAGGAAGTAAGACTGCAAATCCCGCCTCCCCTTGTCACCCCGTCCTTTGTCTTCTTGTCCGTTTTTTTGGAAACTAAAGAATAATGTCCCAAAATCCAAAATCCGCCTTCCCCTTGTCACCCCGTCTCCTTGTCTCCTTGTCACTGTCTGAAGAGTATTCTTTTTCCATGAGAAGCCTATCCCTCGTCCCTCGTCCCTTCTTCAACGTCCCTCGTCCCTTTTATGCGTCCCTCGTTTCTTAATGAAAGGTTGAGGTTAAGGCTAAGGTTGAGGTTAAGGTTGAGGCTGAGGTTAAGAAATTATAGAAATCAGAAATTCTTTCAACCCCCAATTTCCTTGCCAGGGAAGGATTTTTAAATCCGCAATCTCTCGTTATCCGGCGATAGCCGTCTCCCGAGACAAGCGCAATCCAAAATCCGCAATCCCCTTATCACCCCGTCTCCTTGTCACTGTCTGAAGAGCATTTCTTTTCAGTGAGAAGTTCGTCCCTCGTCCCTTTTTTGCGTCCCTCGTTTCTTAATGAAAGGTTGAGGTTAAGGTCGAGACTGAGGTTAAGAAATTATAGAAATCAGAAATTCTTTCAACCCCCAATTTCCTTGCCAGGGAAGGATTTTTAATCCGCAATCTCTCGTTATCCGGCTATCGCCGTCTCCCGAGACAAGCAAAATCCATAATCCGCCTTCCCCTTGTCACCCCGTCTCCTTGTCTCCTTGTCACTGTCTGAAGAGCATTTCTTTTCAGTGAGAAGTTCGTCCCTCGTCCCGGACCCTGAGCGTGCACCCTGAGCGGAGTCGATGGGGAGCCGAAGGGCCGTCCCTCGTCCCTTTTTTGCGTCCCTCGTCCCTTTTTTGCGTCCCTCGTCCCTTCTTCACTGATATTCTTCACATTCCGGACTCCGCCGGACAAGATACGGACTCTTCCGGACGCCATTTTCCGCAATCGATTGTAATTTTGGAAATGACAAAAAAACGGAACTTCTCCCAGTCGGACAAGAACAGAGTTTTAGTTCATAAGGAGATTTAAAATCCAATATTCAGAAATTAATATACCTTATAATATGGACATTGCAAAACGTTTTCCTCAGAACCCCCTGCTTCGCCCTGCCGATCTGAAACCGGGCATCAAAGGAATGGAAATCACCTGTCTGCTGAACCCCGGGGTTTTCCGGTACAACGGAAAAGTGTGGCTGTTGCTGCGCGTAGCCGAGCGGCCGGCACAGGTTGAAGGGAAAATCAGTTTTCCGGTGTATAACAGTAAAGGAGAGATTGAAATCCTGAGTTTCGGTAAAGACGATCCCGACCTCGACGCTTCCGATCCACGGGTAATCAACTATAAGAAGAAGGATTACCTTACTACACTGAGCTATTTGCGACTTGTATGCAGCGACGACGGCATCCGTTTTTACGAACCGGAAGGATATCCTCCCATTTTCGGTAAAGGGGAGCTGGAGACCTTCGGCATTGAAGACTGCCGTGTGGCCACGATGGATGACGGCTTCAGCCTCACCTTCACCGAAGTTTCCGAATTTGGCGTGGGTGTCGGACTTATCCGCACCGGAGACTGGAAGAATTTCACCCGTGAGGGGATGATTTTCCCGCCCCACAATAAGGACTGTGCTATCTTTGAAGAGAAAATCAACGGGAAATACTATGCCCTGCACCGTCCCAGCAGTCCCGAACTCGGCGGCAACTACATATGGGTGGCTGAGTCGCCCGATATGATTCACTGGGGCAGGCACAAGTGCATCGCTACCTCCCGTCCTGACATGTGGGATTCGGCCCGTGTAGGCGCCGGAGCAGCCCCCATCCGTACCGAAAAAGGATGGCTTGAGATTTATCACGGTGCCAACAAAGACCATCGTTATTGCCTGGGCGCGCTGCTGCTCGACATCAACGACCCCACTAAAGTACTGGCGCGCAGCACCGAACCCATCATGGAGCCCTTACAGCCTTACGAACAGACCGGTTTCTTCGGGAATGTGGTATTCACCAACGGGCATTATATTGACGGCGACACCATTTATATGTATTACGGCGCCAGCGATGAAGTGATCTGTGGCGCCTCCCTGTCGGTTTCCGAAATACTTTCCACCCTGATCTGACAAACGGTACACTATGAAAAACAAGCTGACAGCCGAATATCGCTTCTTCCTGTCGATGCCCCACAATATGCGGGTGCTGTTGATCACCAATATGCTTTACGCGCTGGTGCTGCCCGTGGTTGAGATATTTATGGCGGCCTACATCATGCGCTCCTTCGACGATACCGGTTTTGTGGCCATTTTTCAGGTAGCCATGTATACCGGCATCATCATTACCTCCCTTACCAACGGATTTCTGCTGAAACATTTTAAGGTGGCACATCTTTACAGTTTCGGAATACTGCTGAGCGGTATTGCCATGGTCGGGATGATGTTTGTAAAAGACATCGCCCTTCCTGGACTGATTGTTTCCGGAACGCTCATCGGAGCGGCATCCGGCTTCTTCTGGACCAACCGTTACCTGATGGCGCTGACCTCCACCGCGGATGAAAACCGAAACTACTTCTTCGGACTGGAATCCTTTTTCTTTACCGTATCCAACATTGCCGTTCCGCTGGTGATCGGAGCCCTGCTCGCATACATCGACGGCATGCAGTTTCTGGGCATTACCTTTGATGTGTATAAGGGCTACCGTATTGTTACCCTGGTCGTTTTCCTGATCACCATCCTGGCAACCTATTCACTGTCGCGGGGCAGGTTTGAAAATCCCGTACAGAAAGATTTTCTGTACTTCCGTTTCGACCGTTTGTGGAACAAGCAGATACTGCTTGCCGCGCTGAAAGGATTGGTTCAGGGCTTCCTGGTGACCGCCCCGGCCATGCTGATTATGAAATACGTAGGACAGGAAGGCTCGCTCGGGCTGATACAGGGTATCAGCGGCGGACTCACGGCCATCCTGATATACCTGCTGGGACGTTTCACCAAACCCAAACACAGGATTGCAGTATTCGGTTTTGGTATCACCCTTTTCCTCATTGGAACCATAGTGAACGGAATTGAGCTTTCGATGTTCGGAGTGATGGTATTTGTGCTGTGCAAGGTGTTTTTCCAGCCCCTGCACGATCTGGCCTATTACCCGATCATGATGAAGGTGATCGACGTGGTATCGAAAAAGGAAAACAGAAACAATTACGCTTACATCCTGAACCATGAATTCGGACTTTATGCCGGAAGGGTAATCGGACTTGGAATGTTTATTTTTCTTGCCTATGCCGTTTCGGAGACCTTCGCGCTGCGTTATGCCTTGATCATTGTTGCGGTACTCCAGATGCTGAGCATTCCGCTGGCTAAAAACATAATGAAAGAATCTTATGCTGAAAATCATGAAAGATAAAATATTTTTCGTTGCGGCATTGGCAATTGCCGTCGGGTTTTATTCCTGTACCACTGATCTGGGAGAGCCTGTTGCACAAACATCCATCCCCCGCATTGAGCAGATGCCACAGCTCCCTGCGCCTTTGAAAATCATCGACTGGAAGCAGAAAGCCCTGCAGTTCGACAGCCTCGCATTTGACTTTAACGCCACGACCCCCTATGCACCCTATATCTGGCTCGACAGCTCACGGCGCAACATCGACCAGGTAACCTACGGGCTTTATACCGTTATCGGGGATGTGCGTCAGCAACCGGGGAAGAACAAAGGGGAATTCCACGAAGCACTCACCTCATTGAATGCATTGGTAAGCGCCGGTTTGATCGGGATAGACAAAACAAATCAGCACGGTTATAATTTCGTGAAGATGTCGCAGAACTATTTCAACAGCGACAACGGCTGGAACATTGTTATGAACAACACCAATCCGGAGGTTGCTTTGTTAGGGGGCGGTTACGGACGCGACTGGTGGTACGATGTGTACCCCAATGTACTTTATTACGGCGTGGCGGCATTGTTTCCCGGTGTTGAGAATACCGAAAACATTCAGCGCACGGTGGCTGAGCAGTTTTATAAAGCCGATTCGGTTCTGGGAGGCAATTACGATTATTCCTATTTCGATTATGCCCGGATGAAAGGGATGCGCAACCACATACCCTGGCAGCAGGATGCGGCCGGAGGTCATGCGTATGTCCTTTACTCGGCTTATCAGAAATTCGGCGACGAACGTTACCTTGAAGCTGCAAAACGTGCCACTGAAGCATTGGTAAATCAAAAGGAAAGTCGATTTTATGAGATACTTCAGCCGTTTGGCGCCTATACGGCCGCAAGGCTGAATGCCGAGAAGGGAACAAATTATGATATTACGCGCCTGCTTAACCATGCTTTTGACGGCTGCCAGTCAAAGGAAGGCCGTTACGGATGGGGGGTGATTGCCGACAAATGGGGCGATTTTGATGTATCGGGGATGCAGGGCAGCATTACCGACGGCGGCGGATACGGATTCTTTATGAATTCGGTAGCCATGGCCTGGCCGCTGGTGCCGCTGGTTAAGTATGAGCCTCAGTATGCCAGGGCTATAGGCCGCTACATGCTGAATGTTGTAAATGCCTCACGGCTTTTCTATCCCGACCAGATTGAAGATAAATACCAGTGGTTGCCGGAAAAGAAAAACATCACCAACGGAATTATAGGATACGAAGGCGTGCGGAAAACGGATGACCTGAACAATCCCGCCCTGGCAGGTGTAAGTCCGGTCGCCATCGGCGATGGTCCCAAGTGGGTTGAAGGCCAGCCCGAAGAATCCATGTTCAGCCTCTACAGCACTTCCATTGCAGGGGTATTCGGTGCGATTGTTAATACCACGGATGTTGAAGGAATACTGATGCTTGACTGCAACGCTACCGATTTTTATGCATCTTATAATTATCCGGTTTTCCTGATCTACAATCCTTACGGCGAAGCCAGAACCATCAGCATTAACACAGATGGTTCGTCCGACCTCTTCGACATCGTTTCTCGCACCTATTTAGCCAGGAATCTTCAGGATACCGGAACCATCGAAATTCCTGCCGGTGAGGCGGTGGTTATGGTGCAGCTTCCTTCCGGAACCCGTCTGAAGGCCGAAGGCCGTAAAATAAAAGCCGGAGATTCAGTAATTGCCTACCGGTAAACTGTGATTGCCACATCGTGTTATTCAAAAAATAAGCACACATGAAAAAACTGATTCTACTATTGACCATCATCCTGTCGGCGGGCACCATGCTGGCCCAGCAGGTTGTGCAGGGAACCGTTACCGATGCGAAAACGGGGGAAACCCTGATCGGGGTGACGGTACAGATTAAGGGAACCACCTCGGGAACCATCACGGATATTGAGGGTCGCTATCGCCTGGAATCCGACAGGCTGAATGCCTCTTCGGTGATTGTGTACTCCTATATCGGGTACAAATCCGTGGAAGAAACCCTTGGTAGCCGTGCATTGGTCAACGTACGCATGCAGGTGGAGCAAACCATGCTCGATGAGGTGGTGGTGATCGGTTATGGTACCGCCAAAAAACGTAACGTGCTGGGCGCCGTAACCCGCGTTGACAATACCGAGCTTACCCGCATGCCGGTTGCCGGCGTTGACCAGGCGCTTCAGGGAAGGGCCGCCGGGGTTCAGGTGACCCAGAATACCGGAGCTCCCGGAGAAGGCGTCGCGGTTAGAATCAGGGGAACGGGTTCCATTAATTCAAGCAATGCCCCGCTTTACATCGTGGATGGTATTGCTACCGCCGATGCGCTCAGAATACTGGCTCCTGGTGATATAGAAAACATTACGGTGCTTAAGGATGCTTCTGCTGCTGCCATCTACGGATCGCGCGCCAACAACGGAGTGGTGCTGATTACCACCAAAAAGGGAAAAGCCGGTAAAACGACCGTAACCTATCGCGGACAAACCGGGATTCAGCAGGCGGTCAGGCTTACGCCCATGGTCAATACACAGGATTATGTTACCATATACAACGAAGCGGCGGTCAACGATAACAAATATCTGCCTGCCGGTTTGCAGCGCAGCCTGATCAGCGCGGAGGATGCCGCCCGTTTTTCGGACATCAACTATGTGGATGAGTTGCTCCGGACCGCTCCGGTAAATTCGCACGAGTTTTCGGTTTCAGGCGGAAGTGAAAAAACAAACTACCTTTTATCGGCGTCGTTTTACGATCAGCGTGGAATCATTAAAAATACCGGTTATACCCGCGGTACCGCGCGTCTGGATGTTACAACGGAAGCAAGTCCCTGGCTTACGGTGGGCATCAGCATGCTGGCCGGACTTTCCGACAACGATATCATCGGCAGTTCGGGCGACGGTTACGGCGGTAACGGGGGAAGTGTGGTCAGGTATGCCTTCTTCAGGAATCCGGCCATCCCAATTCAGTTTGAAGACGGAACCTATGTTGACCGGCCGGCGGAATATTTCGGGGCACAGGTCTTTGATTCTTACCTCGGTGACGGGTACAATCCCATCGGGATGGCAGAATATAACGACAATAACCGCAAAGACGACAGCTATCTGGGCAAGGCATTTTTTACGGCAGCCATCACCGATAAACTCAAATTTACGACCAATCTGGGTATGGATTACCGGAATACCACAAATCGCCGTTTTAATCCCTCCTGGGGAACACTGAACCGCATTAACGCAAAGAACAGCCTGAGTGTCGGCAATGAGCGCATGGCAAACTGGACGGTGAATAACTTATTGAATTACGAAACTGCGTTCGGCGAAAAGCACAATTTTTCTGCTATGGCCGGTTTTGAGGCCATCCGTAATCAGGGAAGGGGCCTTTATTCCAGCGATATGGATTTCCCCGTACAGCAGGAAGAACTGATCTTTATCGGCAACGGACTGGGTGAAAAAATCACCAGTCAGAACGAGTATAGCTCTGCCCTGGCTTCATTTTTCGGCCGTGTCAATTACGAATACAACGGCCGGTATTACTTCTCGGGGACCATCAGGAGGGATGGATCCTCGAGATTTACCGGCGACAACAAATGGGGAACGTTTTTCTCGGCTTCCGCCGGATGGATTCTGAAGGAAGAAGATTTCCTGAAGGATGTTGACTGGCTGCAGAACCTCAAACTGAGGGCCGGATATGGTGCCATCGGAAATCAGGAGATAGGGCTGTACGCATACAGCGACCGGATTTCGCCCTATTTCAACTATCCTTTCGGAGGAGTGCCGGCTTCGGGCTATGCACAAACAGCCCTTGGCAACGAAAAACTGAAATGGGAAACCAGTTACCAGTATAATGCAGGCATTGATGCGGAGATATGGAAGGGTGCCCTGGCGTTCTCCATCGACTACTTCTATAAAGTTACCGCTGATATGCTGGTGAAAGCCCCCAATCCTCCTTCTACCGGAAATGCCGATGCTGCCTGGATCAACAGCGGATCGGTGCTGAATACCGGGGTGGAGTTGGAAGCCATCTACCGCAAAAACATGAGGGATTGGGGTTATTCAGTTGGCGGAAACGTCGCCTTCCTGCACAACGAAGTGCTTGAACTGGATGCGCCTTTATTCGGCGGAAGGGTGGAGTCGGGAATTTTTGCCACCCGCACCGAAGTAGGTCAGCCCATCGGCGCGTTCTACCTGCTGGAGATGGAAGGCATTTTCCAGAATGAAACGGATGTGCTGTTATCGGCCTATCAGGGTAATAATATCCGACCCGGCGATGTTAAATTTAAAGATCAGAATGGCGACGGGGTGATTGATAACAATGACCGGGTATTTCTGGGCAGCGCCATTCCGAAGTTCACCACGGGCATTAACCTGAACGCTTATTACAAGGCGTTTGATATCAACCTCTTCTTCCAGGGTGCATTTGGTCATAAGATCTACATGCAGGTAAATCAGGATATTGAAGGATTCTACCGCGGATTTACCGTTACGCAGCGTTATTTTGATGAGCGCTGGACCGGAGAAGGGACATCCGACACCCAGCCCAGGCCGGCATGGACCGCCAAATCGAACAACGCCAGACCTTCCAGCCGCTTCCTCGAAGACGGATCGTACATGCGGCTTAAGAATCTTCAGGTAGGGTATACCTTCAGCAATAACCTGCTGGAAAGGTTGAAAATGGAGAAAGCCAGGGTTTACCTGTCGGGTACCAACCTGCTCACCTTTACGGCCTATCCCGGTCTTGATCCGGAAATGACCGTCAGCGACAACTCAAAGGATGAAGGTGACCGGGCCGGTGGTATCGACTGGGGAACCTATCCTTCGGCAATGACAATCATGCTGGGAATCGATATAACCTTTTAATCCGCGAAGGCCATGAAAAAAAGATATATTACTTCAGAAACTGATAACGGTAAAATGCGTAATCCGGCATCCCGGTTTATGCGGATGGTGGCAGCATTGCTACTACTGCTTCCGGTTGCAGCTTGTACCGATTTCCTTACGGAAGACCTGAAAGGCGATTTTGCTTCGGATACCTTTTTCCAGAACGACAAGCAGGCCATTCAAGCCATTAACGGTGTATACAATGCCATTGCATTCAACAGTTTCAACAATGCAATCTGGGTTTTTGGTGATGTGGCTTCCGATGATGCGGTAAAAGGCGGAAATCCGGGCGACCAGGCAGAAATCACCTACATCGACGAGTTTTTCGCCGACGCCAATAACGGTATCATCAACAATTACTGGAAGTTTGCTTATGAGGCCATTGCCCGGGCAAATAATGTAATCGCCAATGTTCCGGCTGTGGAGATGGATGAAATCCTCAGGAACCGGATCATCGGGGAGGCCAGGTTCATCCGGGCATATACGTATTTTCACCTGGTCAACGTTTTCGGGAAAGTTCCCTTGAAGCTCATGCCCCAACTTACACAGGAAACCATTCATGTTCCCCTGAGTGAGGTTCCGGCCATCTATCAGCAGATAGAAAAAGACCTGAACGACGCCGCTGCGGTGTTGCCGGATTCTTATGGTTCAACCGATGCCGGGCGCGTTACCCGAGGAGCGGCGCTTGGTTTGCTGGGCAAAGTCAGCCTGTACCAGAACAAGTGGCAGGAAGCTGTTAACTATTTCCACCAGCTTGAAAACCTGGGCGTTTACGGACTGCTTGACAACTATTCCGACAATTTTAAGGTGGCCTTTAAAAACAACAAAGAAGCCATTTTTGAAATCCAGCATCTTACGGGTCAGAATCCCTTTATGGGGAATGCCCTGAACCAGTGGTTTGCACCTGCAGCCGAAGGAGGGTATTACTTCAATGCCCCTACCCAAAGCCTGGTGAATGCGTTTGAGATAAGCACCACCGGAGAAGCAGACCCCCGGCTGGATGCCAGTATTGGACGCGACGGACAGCCATGGCTGAACGGAGAAATTTTCAGCGCTGCATGGTCGCCGACAGGCTTCCTGACCAAAAAGCACCAGCAGCCCTTGTCGGAGGTTCCTTCCTCCCTGAAAGGCGACGGGGACCTGAATTACACTTACCTGCGTTATGCCGATGTGTTGCTGATGAAAGCCGAGGCGTTCAACGAGCTGAATAATGCCGACTCGGCCCTGGCAAACCTGAATAAGGTAAGGCAGCGCGCCCGTAACAGCTTTGATGGAAACGCTCCGGCCGATCTGCTTGCGGATGTTACTACTTCGAACAAGGATCAATTGCGTACAGCCATTCAGAAGGAACGCAGAACCGAACTTGCCCAGGAATTCCACCGCTATTTCGACCTGATGCGCTGGGGCAAAGCTGTTGCCGAGGCTGCACTGGGTGCCGATTTTAACTTTGAAGCCAACAGGTATCAGCCGTTACCACAGGCAGAAATTGATGCCAATCAGGCGATCCCTTAAGGATATTGCTGAGAAAAACACTACAAACATTTTAACTGGAATCTCAATCAATCAACCTAATCAATAACCCTAAAACCAAAGTAAAATGAAAAACCTGATGAAACTGCACACCCTGCTGCTTATGCTCTTCGTAAGTACCGCCCTGATCCTCGGATCGTGCAAGGACGACGACGATGACATCGTAGAAGGCGACAAGACTGAATTGAATGCTTTGATTGCACAGGCTGACGCTATTGCTGCCGCTGCCACTTCTGCCGACTATCCGCAGTCAGCCATTGATGCATTCAAGACAACGCTTCAGACAGTAAAAGACGCCGTTGCCACTCCGCTTACCCAGGAGCAGATCAACAACCTGATTGTTCAGCTTAATGCTGCAATGGAAACCTTTGATTCTCAGGCCTACGGGTATATTGACGAATCACTCTACCTGAACGCCGGCTGGCATTTTGATGAAGGTTCGGGATCTACCGCAACCGCTTATTCTGCCACCCAGCATGTAGCCACCTTCTTCCGCGGCAATACCGTAATTCTTGGCAACGATGCCATGATGCCCAGCTGGACCGACGGAGTAAAAGGCAAAGCCGTTTATTTCAATAAGGGCGCTCACCTTGAAGTTCCCTACACCAACTCATTCCTGCCTGCAAACCTCACCATTTCGGTATGGGTGAAACCCGACGAACTCTATGAGCACAATTACATTGTTTCACAGAATTACTGGAATGGTTACAAACTGCAGACCCAGGGCGGCGGAAAACCTTTCTTTACCTATAAGAAAATCGACGGAGGTATCATTGATGCCGACAACGAAACCGACAACTCCATCAAGGTTGCACAGTGGAACCACATCGTGGTTTCGGTAAATGCAACCACCAAAGAATTGAAATTCTATGTTGATGGAACCCTCACCAAGACCTGGACGGAAACCGACAAAAACATCGGGCCCCTGCTCCAGACACTTGAGAATGCACAGCCTTTCATTATCGGCGGCGTTGCTACCGATGCTGAACTTGCTGCAAACTTTATGGAGTGGACTACCGCCGAAAACCTCGGTTACTTCAAAGGTGCGATCGATGAACTGAAGATCTACAACATCGCGCTCACCGACGGACAGGTATCCAAACTCTATAACGACGAAAAACCGTAATTGGTTGGTTGGTTAATATAGTGTGTTTGAAGGATGGGCCCAACCGAACCGGTTTGCCGGAGGCAGGTTGGGCCTTCCTTTTTTAATCCATTGATGATTTTACGATGAAAAACAGATATCTCATTCCCATTTTAGCCCTCCTGGCTTTTCCGGGGTTCTCCCAGACCGGACAACTGAACATCAGCCGCATAACCCAGATGCCCGATCTGCCATCTCCGTTGTTGATCCGGGATTGGAATGAAGTTACCATCAATTACGATAATTTCGTTTTTGATATGCAAAAAACCGGACAATATCTGCCGCTGTCACGATTGGGAACGCAGGGTCAGTTCAATTATCCCGACAATATTCCGGTCTTCCTCGATTCTTACGTTGGTGCCAATGGCCACCTCAACCAGGCAGAAGCCATTAACATCATGCCAGCCATTATCGGGGCTTCGCTGGCGGGTGTAGATAAAAGCAATCAGAACGGCATAAACTGGGTGGCGAAGACAAAGGATTTTTTCAATTCCAAAAACGGGCAGAACGTTTATCTGAATAACTATTCCACCACCTCGGGCGGCGATTGGTGGTACGATATGATGCCCAACGTTTACTTTTATCAGCTGAAATCATTGTATCCCGATGCCGCGCCCGAATACGGCAGCCAGTTTACCACCGTTGCCGACCGCTGGTTATGGGCGGTTCAGCAGCTTGGCGGAAGTACCACGCCGTGGACGGTTCCGTATATGAATTACAGGGCCTTTAACCTGGCAACCGGATTACCCCTGACCACCGGTGTACCCGAACCTGAGTCGGCCGGAAGCATCGCCTGGCTGCTTTACAACGCTTACACAGAAACGGGTGATAGAAAATACATGGAAGGTGCTCAGCTAGCCATGGACTTTCTGGCCGGGTGGGAGACAAATCCTTCCTATGAATTGCAGCTCCCTTATGGAACACTCGCCGCTGCCAGAATGAATGCGGTGGAAGGAACCGCTTATCCGCTGCAAAAATTCCTTGACTGGTGTTTCGACCGCGGCGCTTTGCGCGGATGGGGCTCTATTTTCGGTAACTGGGGCGGTTACGATGTTTCGGGATTAATCGGCGAAGCCAACGATGGCGGCAACGATTATGCATTTATCATGAACGGATTTCAGCTGGCCGCGGCACTCGCGCCTTTGCCCAAATACGATAAGCGTTACGCAAAAGCCATCGCCAAATGGATACTGAATGTTACCAATGCCAGCCGGCTGATGTATTGGAATGCCCTGCCACAGGACAAACAGGATTCTTACACATGGGCGTCGGCCAACGATCCGGAAGCCTGTATTCCGTATGAATCGATGAAAGAAGTCTGGGGCGGCAAAACCCCCTTCGCCACCGGCGACGCCATCCGGGGCGGTTGGGCAGCCACCAATCTCTCGCTGTATAGCGGATCGAGCGTGGGATACCTGGCAGCCGTGGTCAAAACAACCAATGTGCCTGAAATACTTCAGATTGATCTGAACAAGACCGATTTTTATGGTCATAATAACCTTATTTCTTACTTGTACTTTAACCCAACGGCAAGCAGCAAACAGGTTCAGGTTAACCTGCCTTCGGGCACATTCGGCCTGTATGAAGCCATTACCGAAATCGTTTCTCAATCTTCATATACCGGCTCGGTGCAATTGACCATTCCGGCAGGAGAAGTCAGGCTTGTGCGCTTTTATGAATCAGGTCTGGTTCCGGAAGACAGTGAAGGAAAACTTTACGTCGGGGATGATATTCTCGATTATCACTACCAGTATGATTATTCCGAAAACCTGCGCGTAAAAGCACTTTCAACGGATCAGAATCCTGTGATTACCAATGCTGAATTCACCGCTTATTGCGAGCCGGGAAATACCGTACAGGGCCATCCGGTTCATTTTGAGTGGTTTCTGGATGATGTCCTGATTGAAGGTCAGAACCAGTCGCAGGCCGTGTTGACTGCACCTGCCGTTGAGGGTGTGATTGTGCTTAAGTGCAGGATTACTGCCAACGGACAAACCGCCGAAGATACCCTTCATATTCAGGTTGTTGACAGAATTCCGGCTCCTCCGGTGGTAAATGGCATTCAGGCTGCAACGCCTTATACGGCCGTCGGGGAAATGAATTCATTTACCGCGCTCGTCGATCCGGCGCCCGGTGAAGTGCTGGAATACGAATGGAGCGTTTCTTCCGGCTCGCTGAATCAGACGGACGCGAATCCCGTCAACTGGCTGGCACCGGGAACTCCGGGAGCCGGTACCATTTCGGTCACCGTAACCAATCAGGATCAGCTATCCACAACCATTTCCGCGGGATTGCTGGTAAAAGACACCACCCTTGGTACGCAAACGCCGCTGATCTGGTATCCTTTTGATTCGGATAACAGGAACATGATATCCGACCGCTTTCATGCAACCGTAAGCGGGGCAGTGAAAACGGAAGATCCGCGCGGAATGGCATCTGCTGCCTACCGGTTTACCGCAGGTTCAAACATTATTTATACCGACAACCATGCCGACCTTAATTTTGAGGACGCTGTAAGCCTTAGCTGCTGGGTAAAACTGGAACAGTTTGGTTCGGAACGGTTTATCGTTTCACACGGCTCCTGGCAGCAGCGCTGGAAACTGTCGGTTACCCCGGAAGGCTTTTTACGCTGGACGGTAAAAACCAGTACCGGGACATCGGATCTCGACGGATCGGCGCCCATTGAGCTGAACCGCTACTATCATGTTACGGCGCTTTATACCGGCTATTCTCTTGAACTGTATGTGGATGGCGTTTTGGATGTATTTAAGCCCTTTTCGGGCACGATTCAGCCTTCAACAAAGCCATTGACCATCGGACGCATGGACAACACGGAAACGCTCTATTCGCTTCGCGGAAGCGTGGATGAATTCAGGTTGTGGGACAAGGAAATTTCCATTCCTCAGATTGAAAAGTTGAAAAATCAGTGGGCAACGCCATTTGGAATTGAGGAGAATGAACCGATTGCGGCAGTATATCCCAATCCGGCAACGGATGTGGTTTTCGTGGAGTTTAAAGGGCATGAAAATGCTCGGAGTATTTCACTGATTTCTCCGGAAGGGAAAGAATTGAAAAATTTTAAAACAGTTAAAAGCATTGACCGGATTCAAGTCTCGGTTGCTGAGCTCCCGGCAGGGACCTATTTGCTTAAAATTATAGTGAATGATGGCAGAACGGTGAGCAGGAAGGTTATCGTAAAGTAAGAAAGGTTGAGGTTAAGGCTAAGGTTGAGGTTAAGAAATACTTTCCCTGTTAATTTCGAAGATTATGGCACATTTCAAATACAATTTATTGACTGTTTTTCTCTTTTCCGCAAATATATTATTCAGTAAGTACACGTTAAGCCAGAACCTTTTATTAAAAACTGCAGGCGATGAAATGTCAGGTTTTCGGGTTGAAATATACAAGGACACGAATCTGCTGTTAACCAACACCGAAGAATTTTCACTCCGTTTGTTCAACCTTGACCTGAGCACCATCACAGATTTAGATGGCTGGACTGGAAGGTATTGGGAAGGTGACGAAAAGCGCATTATCCTGAAAAGAGATTCATATATTCCTGAATTTGATGCCAACCTTTCGGTGAAGGTTACCTATGAGGTAGTTAATCCCGGCATCGTGAAAAAGACCGTGGAGCTGTTTCAGCCTTCCATGCCGGGCATGTATTATATTTTGCAGCAAACATCCAGACCTGCCGAAAAACCGCAACGTTATGTCAGTTTCGAATACGGGAATTATCCGGGAGGGTTTGTGCATGAAATCTATCCCGCCGCCGGTTTTATAACCCCGGGAAACGATGTTGTCGGATTTCTGACCGATGCCGGTTATAAAAATCAGTTTACCCGCAACACCCGTCGCCGTTTCAGCGGAAGAGGCGGGGGATTTGTCGGCATGCGGCGTTTACCGGATGTCAATCTGTTTGCCGTTGCTACTCCGGCGGAACAGGCGGGAAACAACCATTACATCCGGCAAACATTCGGTGAAATGCTCAACCTGGATGCCGGGACGGAAACTATGCTGCCGGTAACAGACAAATATCGGAAAGAAGGCAACGCAACAGTGCAGTGGAAGGACGGACTGCTCTCTATCACCGGTCATCCGGGAGGCAGGGCAGGAGTGGAGTTTATCACATCCTTTGAGGATCAGAAATTGTATACTATTTCCTTTCTCTGCAAAGGCAATACAGGCGTGGCGGTAAAACTTTTCCGGATGAAAAACGGCCGGAAAACCACCGAACTGGAACACGGGGTGAAATACATCGATAACTTTCCGGCCAACGAGGAGGAATGGACTCAGTTTAAAGGAAGCATTCTGGTGCCATATATTGAAAACGACAGCGTTTCCATGTTTATCGGCACGCAATCGGGCAGGGAATGCGAACTTCAGATAAAGGATCTTCAATTCACAGAGCATCTGCCGCAGCAGGAGGCGTTTAATTTGCTGCCCATGGGCGAAAAGGTTCTGAAAACCACCTATGTTTTTGTGGAACCCCGGGAATCGCACCAGCAGTTTATGATTTCGGCGCAAACGCGTCTTGCTGAAGCAAAAGGTTTTCACGGTTCACAGTTGGAGAAAATGTTGTACGCCAACTTCAATATGCTCACCTGGATCACCGATACCCGCGACTTTACACCCTTCAACGTTCCCAATATGAACTATGCGCCGGACATGTACAACCGCGATGCTTTCTTTTCGGTTGTATCGACCTATAACCGGGAGCTGAACCTTGCCATATGGGAACAGTGGGGAAAAACACAGACGCCTGCGGGAGGCGTTGGGACCATTATTACCCCGCTGATGGGTTCGGTGGAAGCAAAGGACAACGAAGCCACCATTCATTGGCTTATCTGGGCCATGCTGAATAAGCGAAGGTTCGGGGCTGAGCTTCCACACGAAAAAATTCAAAAAGCGGTTGATTATGTTTTGAATGAATTTGATGCCGACCGCGACGGGAAATGTTTCGCGCGGTTCCCTATGAGTCAGATCGACATCATTGATTTTGATCCCAAAACCGACCGGCTTGCCGTTAATCAGGGAATGCTGGCCATTGCCCTGAGAACGATTCAGGAGTTGGGATTTGATGTACCGGATGAACATATCCGTAAAGCCGAAGAGGAGTACCGGAACTTTTACGATCCGGAGCGCAGGCACCTGATGTTTGACCGTGAATTTCCGGATATAATTTCCCTGACGGATCTTGAACCCGAGTTTTTCTCACTCTGGCTTTTCAACAGGCCCATACTTACGGATGAAATGGTTCAAAACCACCTGGAGCAGATGCCGGTGCTGAACAAAGTTCCGCAGTCACCGCATCCGGAATACGGAACCACGGCTCCCATTCTTGTCAGAAAAACGAGGGATAAAAAAGGCTATTCATTCCTTACGGGCGATTATCAGCCTTTCGGAAAGTTTGGCGAAGACAATTACAGCAATGGCACGAACGACGGGTATTATTACAACGGCGGCAGCTGGTTCAGGGCTGAATATTGCGCTTACGTTGCCGGCCTGAAACATGGCTGGGAGCCTGCCGTTAAAAGAATGGAAAACAGAGTATGGGCGGAGATCTATCTGCATCCCGGATGGCCTTTCAGTAAGGAATTTATTCCAACAAAATATGCAACTACCGATAGCTGGTGGCCATCCACAAGGGGCTTGTGCTGGAATGTATTTATGCTGATGGCGAATGAAGTGGCGGGATTGAGAATGCCGGAGATGGATCCGGATTTTAGATGAGGTTGTGCTTCGACTTCGCTCAGCAACCAAGGTGGAGGTTAAGGTTGAGGCTGAGGTAAGAAGTAAGAAGTAGGAAGTAGGAAGTAAGAGGTAAGAAGTAAGACTGCAAATCCTGCGAGGTACTCAGATTTGGCAACGCAATGGTAATCCAGAAAAACTTTTCTTCTTTGAGCGGGGCTTTTCAAAAGGAACTGACAAGGAGACAAGGAGACGGGGTGACAAGGGGAAGGCGGATTTCTGATTTCTGATTTCTGAATTCGGATTTAGGGGCACTGTTGTGATGGGGAAGATAATGTTGAGGCTGAGGTTGAGATTTGAGGTAAGAAGTAAGACTGCAAATCCTGCGAGGTACTCAGATTTGGTAACGTAATGGTAATCCAAAAAAGCTTTGTGTCTTTGCGCGGGGCTTTTTCAAAAGAAACTGACAAGGGGACAAGGAGACGGGGTGACAAGGGGAAGATTGATTGGAGCATGGGTTTTCAATAGGAACTTGATAAAGTAGTAAGTCAGGAGAATGGAAAGAAAATGCAAAAAAAACAATTTCTGCGCCTTAGCAGCTTGTCCCGCTATGGCGGGGTCTTTGCGCGGGGTAAGGATGCGGAGGTTGAGGTTGAGGCAAGATGCTGGATGTTAGAAATCAGAATTTCATCTCCGGCACATCCCCCTCCACAATCAGCCGGGCTTCTGTAGCTGCTATAATTTCATCCACACTTACGCCGGGCGCCCGTTCGAGCAGTTTAAAGCCCTGGCCGGTAACTTCAATCACCGCCAGATCGCTTACGATTTTCTTCACACAGGCAACACCTGTCAGGGGCAGGGTACACTCCCTGAGCAGTTTCGACTGTCCGTCTTTGCTGCAGTGCTGCATGGCCACCACAATGTTTCTGGCTGAAGCCACCAGATCCATGGCGCCGCCCATGCCCTTCACCATTTTTCCCGGAATTTTCCATGAGGAAATATCTCCTTTTTCGCTGACTTCAAACGCACCCAGAACGGTCAGGTCGACGTGCCCGCCCCTTATCATGGCAAAGCTGGTGGATGAATCGAAAAACGATCCGCCCGGGAGCACCGTTACGGTTTGCTTGCCTGCATTGATCAGGTCGGGATCCGCCTGCCCTTTTTCGGGGAAAGGGCCCATGCCAAGCATCCCGTTTTCTGACTGCAGCACCACCTCAATGCCTTCAGGCACATAGTTGGCTACCAGGGTAGGAATGCCAATTCCGAGATTTACATAATACCCGTTTTTCAGTTCCTGTGAAATGCGTTGTGCAATCTGTTCTTTTGAAAGTGCCATTTTCTGTAAGCTTTTTTATATTGGAGGCCGGAAGTCAGGTTGAGGCTTAGGTTGAGGTTAAGGTTGAGGTTAAGGTTAAGGTAGGATTAGTAATTACGGCCCTTGTATCCAATAAATTACACTTTTGGAAATTAAAAATTAGGAATTAGGAATTAGAAATTTTCTATTCATCTTTCCGTCAACCTTTCAATCCGTTTTTCGTAGTCTTTCCCCTGAAAAATCCTTTGAACGAAGATTCCCGGGGTGTGTATCTGATTGGGATCGAGTTCTCCGGCAGGGACCAGTTCCTCCACCTCGGCAATGGTAATTTTACCGGCCATTGCCATGGCCTGGTTGAAGTTGTTGGCAGTATTCCGGTAGATCAGGTTCCCGTGGGTATCGCCTTTCCATGCTTTCACGATGGCGAAATCGGCAGTCAGGGCGTGTTCAAGCAGATGCGGTTTACTGTTGAATACCCGCACTTCCTTGCCTTCCGCCACTTCGGTGCCGTTACCGGCCGGGACAAAGAATGCCGGGATTCCGGCGCCACCGGCACGGCAGCGTTCGGCAAGCGTACCCTGAGGGATAAGCTCCACTTCGAGCTCTCCGCTTAGCAACTGACGTTCAAATTCTTCATTTTCGCCAACATAGGAAGAGATCATCTTACGGATCTTCCCCTTTTTAAGCAGAAGTCCGAGTCCGAAATCGTCCACACCGGCATTGTTTGAAATGCAGGTCAGTTCCTTTAACCCGCTTTCGGCCAGGGCGGTAATGCTGTTCTCCGGGATTCCGCTCAATCCGAAACCTCCGACCATCAGCGTCATTCCGTCGTGTATCCCCTCAATGGCTTCCCGGGCATTGGAAACAACTTTATTCATAAAGACACATGTTAATTAACAGATTAACACCTGTATGCTGTTTTGGTTCTATGGAAGGTAAAATTCAGTAACCGGTGGTGATGGCCTGAATGATTTTTTCCCGGTTGATGGTATGGCTGGCCTGTTTCCCCTCAAGGAAATCCAAAAGGTTCAGGGTATTGAGGTTACCCACCAGTTCATACCCTGTCATAGGGCATCCGCCGATGCCGTTGATCACTCCTTCGAACCAGCGGCATCCGGCATCCCAGGCGGTATGCAGTTTGGCTTCCCACTCTCCGGGGCGGGTGTGGATATGTAATCCGAATTCAAAACCCGGAAAATATTCAATCAGTCCGGCGTAAACCTCACCGATCTGCGATGCCGTGGCAATGCCAATCGTATCGGCCAGGGTAATGGTGCTGATGCCTTTACCTGCCAGCATTTCAATATGTTTTTTAAGCAGGTCAAGACTCCAGGCTTCCCCGTATGGGTTACCATAGGCCATGCTCATAAAGACGCGCAGTTCACGACCATGATCCTTACATAGCGATAAAAGTCCGTCGATGGTCTCGTTTGCCCCGGAAATGCCGGTATTAATGTTTTTTCTGAGGAATGTTTCCGAGACGGAATACGGAAATCCGAGCAGATCAACCTTTGGCTGAGCAACGGCATCCCTGCCGCCGCGCATATTCCCGACAATGGCCATTAATTTCGACCGGCTTCCGGTTTTATCCACCAGCCTGAGCACTTCATCCTGTCCGGCCATTTGCGGCACCGCCTTCGGCGACACGAAACTCCCGAAGTCAATCACATCAAATCCCACTTTTAACAGGGCATTGATGTATGCCGCCCGTTTCTCCGGAGCAATCACGTAAGGCAACCCCTGCCATGCGTCGCGGGGGGACTCGGTGAGTTTGATGAGTTTATCTGGTTTCATAGTTTTTTGAGTTGGGACGAGGGACGCCCCTTCGGCTGCGCTCCGGGTCCGGGCCGAGGGACGATGTGCTTTTTTAAGAAACACGTCCGATCAGATTAATGTTTTGACTTGTCCTCCAGTGTTTGTATCGCTTTAGTTTCCATTGAAATAATTTCATCCAGCTTCAGAATTCTGGAATTGATTATTTCCGGGGTTAACAGTTTGTTACATTTTCGGTACCACCCTTTTGACTCCCTTGCAGAACCACGGCTGATCCGGAGAAATTGCGGGTATTCCTTTCCAAAACCTCTTCCATATCCTTCTTCAGTATTTGAACTGATTGAGCCTACGGACCTGACCATTTGCTTTGCGATTTCTTTTCCTCTGAAATCCAGCATCAGGATTTCAGTATCAGTCCACATCTCATCCCATAGCTCCAGGGATAGCTTGTAGAATCTGATATCATCCAACCGATCAATCATAAAAGGAAATTTTAATTGAATTAATTATTTATACTCCCTCGTCCCCCGTCCCTTTTTCCGTCCCTCGTCCCTCCTTCAGCACCCGATATACCTCGAAATCACCAGCCGCTGAATCTCCGAGGTGCCTTCACCTATCTGAAGCAGGCGCTGGTCGCGGTAGAAGCGTTCGATTTCGTAGTCTTTCATCAATCCGTAGCCTCCGTGAACCTGCACGGCTTCGTCGGCCACCTCTCTGGCGATTTCGGAGCAATAAAGTTTTGCCATGGCCGATTCCATGGCGAAAGGCTGGTTAGTATCCTTCAGCCAGCAGGCTTTGTAGAGCAGGTTTCGGGCAAGTTCTATTTTCATCGCCATATCGGCCAGTTTAAAGGCGATGGCCTGGAATTTTGAGATGGGTTGTCCGAACTGTTTCCGTTCTTTGGCATAGTTCAGGGCAAGTTCGTAAGCTCCCTGCGCGCAGCCGAGTCCCATGGCTGCAATGGAGAGTCTGCCCGAATCGAGCGTTGAAAGCATGATTTTGGAGCCTTCACCTACTTTTCCCAGCAGATTGGATTCCGGAACGCGGCAGTCGTCAAAGAAGAGCTGCGAGGTATCAGAGGCCCTCCACATCATTTTGCCGTGCATGGTTTGCCGGGTGAATCCGGGAGTGTCTTTGTCGACCAGTATGGTGGTAAACTCTTTCTTCCCCTGTTTTTCGCCGGTTACGGCCTGTACCGTCGCGCCCATGGAGTTATCGGCTGAGCCGTTGGTGATGAATATTTTGGAGCCGTTGATGACCCATTCCCCGTTTTCGAGTGTGGCGCGGGTTTTTGAACCGCGGGAGTCAGATCCGGCATCCGGTTCGGTAAGTCCGAAGGCCCATAGGGCCTCGCCCGTACAGAGCATGGGCAGGTATTTCATTTTCTGCTCCTCGCTGCCATAATAGTAAAGGGGACCGATTCCCAGGGAATTATGGGCTGCCAGCGTAGCAGCCTGTGAGCCGTCGACGCGTGCAATCTCCTCAACGGCAATAATGTAAGCAAGGTAGTCCATGCCCTGACCGCCATATTTCTCCGGAAGGTAAATGCCGAAAAGGCCAAGTTCACCCATTTTGCGGGTAAGTTCGGGGGAGAATGTCTCCTTTTCGTCGAGCTCACGTGCCAGCGGCCTGATTTCCCGCTCTGCAAACTGCCGGACCGTCTCCCTGATCATCCGGTGTTCTTCACTAAGATTGTAGTCCATATCGCACTGTTTTGATTTTCTGAGGTGCCTCGCGCCAAGACGCTGAGTTCAATAAATTTAGGTTTTTTCTCACGCAACGACTCAAGGACGCAAAGGTTATTTGATTTTCTTTCGGGTCTCACGCAAATCTGCCCAACGGCAGATGGGGTCACATTGAAGCAATGATTAATTGATTTTCCCGTGCTTTTAATGCACTAAGGTAATTGTTTATTAAAGATGATTTGCAATTCTTTGAAACCCATCCTTTAACAAACTTGCGTTGAAATTAACCAGTAATCCTAATTTTAATCCGGTAATTTTCAGATAAGTCAGTACCTGCTTTTGATGAACCGGATTAATTTCACCGATAGATTTCAATTCAACAATAACTTTATTTTCAATAATAACATCAGCCCGAAAACCCGTTTCCAGTTTCAAACTCTCCTATACTACAGGAATTGATTTTTGTCTTTCAAACGATAAATCCAATTTATTTAATTCATAAGTCAGGATTTCTTCGTAAACAGATTCTAAAAGGCCAGGCCCTAAAACTTTATGAATCCTGAAACAAATATCCCAGACAATTTTAGCAATTTCGTTTTCGGTCATAATAAATGATTTAATTGTTTTTGCTAGCGTACCTCCTGTGATCTTTATTTCATTATTTGTTGATGTGACAAATCATCAGTTTTTCAATACTGAAAAACAACGTTGCGTCTTAGCGTCCTTGCGTGATTCTTTTTTTTTCACGGCGAATAAAGGATCTTACAGTTTATTCAATACAGAAAAACAACGTTGCGTCTTAGCGTCCTTGCGTGATTCTTTAAGACGTTGTGTCCAGGTTCACCAAAAGCGCGGAGCCGTCCACGGTATCGCCTTCCTTTACGTACAGGCGTTTTATCAAGCCGTCGGCCGGACTCAGGACGTTGTTTTCCATCTTCATGGCTTCAACAACCAGCAAAACCTGCCCTTTATATACTTTCTCGCCTTCCGGAACATTCACCTTTATCACTTTGCCTGGCATGGGCGAGACAATTTTGCTCAGGTCGGTCTGAAGTTCTCCAGCATTGAAGACATCCACATGTTCGGGTCGGGCCATGTCAGCCCTTTCAAACTGAAACTGAAATCCGCAGTTATTCACCGTGATCACGCCCTTCTCATCCGCGCAGGCATGAAAACTGTAGCTTAATCCATCCAGAATCAGATAGGATGCTGAATCGTCTTCGCGCAGCAGCGCCTCCGTTAAGGCATTGTTCTCACGGATCTTTATCTTTCCCGGGGTTATGGAAATGAAATTCAGCTGGTGCTCCTGCCCGTCCAGCCGCAGTTTTGGTTCCGGGAGGTTTCGCCAGTAGCCTATAGTCTGCCAGACGCTGTCCTTCTTTTCATCTTTGATTTTAAGGCTCTCCAGCAATCCCGCCAGCAGTGGAATCCGCGGATCGACCGAAGCTTTAAGCGTTTTTACATGTCCGATCAGATGATCGAGTTCGTCGTCGATATACCGGGTGGTGATTGCATTGCGGATAAACGAATCGTGTTGTACAAGTCCGCTAAGAAAAGGAATATTGGTTTGTATGCCCTGAACGACGAACTGGCTCAGTGCATGGATCATCAGGCCGCGGGCATCTTCCCGTGTTTCGCCCCGGGTAATGAGTTTGCCGATCATGGGATCGAAGGCGCTGTGAATTACCCCCTTGCCTTTGATTTCCATGCTGTCGACCCTTATATGCTGACCGGCCGGCTCACGATACAGATGAATTTTTCCGGGTGAGGGCATAAAGTTGTTAAACGGATCCTCCGCGTAAATCCTGCATTCAATGGCATGTCCTTTCTGTACCAGGCCAGACTGTTTAAACCTGAGTTTCTCTCCGTTGGCGATGCGGATCTGCTCTTCTACCAGGTCAACGCCGGTAGTCAGCTCAGTTACCGGATGCTCCACCTGTATGCGGGTGTTCATCTCCAGGAAGTAATAATTCAGGTCTTTATCCACCAGAAATTCAATGGTTCCTGCGCTGTAATAGCCTATGGATGAAGCGAGCAGCACGGCCGATTCCCCCATCTTTTTCCTGACTTCGGGTGTGAGGGCCGGGGAGGGGGCTTCCTCTATGATCTTCTGATGCCGGCGCTGTGCGGAGCATTCACGTTCAAACAAATGCACCATATTGCCGTGCTTGTCGCCGAGTACCTGAAACTCGATGTGCCGCGGACCTTCGATGAACTGTTCGATATACACCGTGCCATCGCCGAAGTAATTCAATGCTTCGCGCGAGGTATTTTCAAGTGCCTGCCCGAGTTCTCCGGGCGTACGGACGATGCGCATGCCCTTTCCGCCTCCGCCGGCTGCCGCTTTGATAAGCATGGGAAACCCGACCTTATCGTAATTTGCAAGCAAATAATCCGGGGCACCGGTAACCCCCGTGGTAACCGGAACACCCAGTTTAACAGCTGCTTCGCGGGCGGCAATTTTATTCCCCATCGCCCTGACCGAAGCTGCCGAGGGCCCGACAAAGGTGATGCCTTCGCGTTCGCAGGCTTCTGAGAACAGGGGATTTTCGGAGAGAAACCCGTATCCGGGATGTATGGCGTTTGCCCCCGTTTTCTTCGCAGCGGCAATGACGGCTTCAATATTCAGGTAGGTTTCCGACAGATTTTCTCCGGGAAGCAAAACCGCCTCACCGGCCTGCAGCACATGCTGCGCGTCCCTGTCGTGATGTGAATACACAGCCACCACCGGAATACTCATACGACGGGCGGTTTTCTGGATGCGGAGGGCGATTTCGCCGCGGTTGGCTATAAGAAGTTTCATGGAGATTTCGGATTTTGGAATGCGGATTTCGGATTGCTTGTCATTTTGCTGGTTTTGCCTTTGTAAGAAGTTTAAAGCAAAATCCCGGGTTTTTGTTTAATCACCACTATCTTAATGTTTTTCTTGAAGTTTTGATTGATGCCACCGTAATTGCAATTATTTCAGAGACCTCCTTCAGTAATGGCCCAACTTCTTCTTCACGGGCAAGATTTATTGCTTTTACCAATTCAAGCCAAAGTTCTGTTTCATCTGCTTCTTCTTCAACAATCCCCATCTTGGCAATAAAATCTCTGGCTGATTTAGCCCTGCATGCTGCCCGGTAATTTGCTGCCGTTGAAGTTGCAGATTTAATGATTTGATATGCGATCACTTTGCTTTCCTGACTAATCGGGAATCCTTTTGTAAGTCTGATTACTGCAATTACCAGGTTCATTAGTCTTTTTTGCATTTCATACTTATCCATGACTATTGTGTTTTAAAATGTTTAGAAAATGATTTGGTTTTCTGTATAAAAATTATTTCACAATTTGTTTTAAGATCGCCGTCCAGGTCACAATTTGAAATTTGCAATCCCTGGGTTTCCCGTGATGAGAAGCTTTGTATGGCAGGCACAATCCGCAATCCGCAACCGAACGAAAGTGGGCTCACCTTAGGCAATCCGCAATCTCTCGTTAATCGGCTATCACCGTCTCTCGTGACAAGCGCAATCCACAATCCACAATCCGCAATCCGCAATCAGAAATTATAAATTCCATCTAGCTTTTCTTTTCTCCAGAAACGCCGCCATCCCTTCCTGGCCTTCTTCCGAGGCGCGGATTTCGGCGATGATGCGGGCGGTGAAGCTGAGCGCCTCTTCCAGGTCTATTTTGTTGCACACCTCATCGATCAGGTTTTTGCAGTGCGCCATGGCTTTGGGGCCGCTGCTCATCAGCAGGGCGATCAACTCGTTCACGTGGCTTTCCAGCGCATCCGCAGGGAGCGATTTGTTGACCAGCCTGAAGTGTTCGGCCTCTTTCCCTTTAATGCGCTTTCCGGTAAGCATAAGCTCACGTGCCCCGTATTCTCCCACGCGTTTGATCACATAGGGCGAAATACAGGCGGGTACGATGCCTATTTTAACTTCGGAAAGCGAAAAAACCGTTTCGTCATCGCAAATGGCTATATCGCAGGCAGCAAGCAGTCCGTTGGCTCCGCCTATGGCCGCTCCGTGCACCACGGCAATAGTGGGTTTCGGACAGTTGTAGATGGCGTAGAAACATTCCGAAAGCTGCAGACTCTCTTTGTAATTCTGTTCGTAGCTGTACTTCACCACATCGCGCATCCAGTTGAGGTCGGCTCCGGCACAGAACGACTTCCCGCGCCCGCGGAGCAGCACTATCCGGATGTCGTCCATCTTACCGATTTCCGTGAAGATCTCGAGCACTTCCGAAATCATTACCTCGTTAAAGGCATTGTGTATCTGCGGGCGATTCAGCCAGACGGTTGCTGTCTGGTTTGTAATTTCGGTTTCGAGGGTGGTGTATTTTAATTTCATGATTGATTTTTTAAGAATGAAGAAGTAAGAAGTAGGAGGTAGGAAGTAGGAAGCAGGAAGTAGGAAGTCTGTTGAGAAAAAGGTATGTTATTTCCATCTTTCTTCAAGTCGCCAGAGTTTGCCTCCTAAAGTTTCATAATCTGGAAAAAGGGAATCGAATTGTTCAATTGAAATGTACTTGCAGTCACGGGCAAACATTATCCAGGATTTGGTTTCTTCAAGAGAGCCATTGGCATCTACTAATTGTTTTTTAAAAGAAAGCGGATATTTCCTCTTCCCCCAGCCTTCAGCAATATTGGCAGCAACGGATCTCGATGATCGCCTGATTTGATCTGTCAATGAGTATCTTTCTTCAACCGGGAATCCGGCGCTTATCCAAAAAACATCCATTGCAAGCTTATGGGCTAACCGATATACTTCAAGATCCATAAATGATTTTATGGGATTAAATCCTGTTTCCATAATATCCTGTTTATTAGTGATTAACAATTTTTTTCTTACCTCCTACCTCTTACCTCCGTTTACATCCGGAACACCCCGTACTTCGTCTCCTCCCACAGCTTATTCATCGAAGCAGAAATGCCCATGGCGATAATTTTCCGGGTATCCACCGGGTCAATAATCCCGTCGTCCCACAGCCGGGCGGTGCTGTAGTAAGCGGAGCCTTCTTCCCCGTACTTTTTCAGGATGGATTGCCGCAGGGCTTCCTTTTCGGCTTCGGGCAGGGTTTTGCCCCTGGTTTTGAGTTGCTCTTCCTTTACGGTGGTAAGGACACCGGCAGCCTGTTCGCCGCCCATGACCGATATTTTGGCGTTTGGCCACATAAACAGCAGCCGGGGTTCATAGGCACGGCCGGCCATGGCGTAATTTCCGGCCCCGAACGAACCGCCGAATACCACCGTGAACTTGGGAACACGGGCATTGGCGACGGCATGAACCAGTTTGGCTCCGTCGCGGGCGATTCCCCGGCGTTCATAATCCCGCCCCACAATAAAGCCGGTGATGTTTTGCAGGAAAAGTACGGGAAGCTTCCGGGAGGTGCAGAGTTCGATAAAGTGGGCGCCTTTAAGCGCTGTTTCGCCGAAAAGTACGCCGTTGTTGGCCAGTATGCCCACCGGAAATCCCATGATGTGCGCAAACCCCGTGGTAAGGGTAGGGGCATAGCGGGCTTTGAATTCATGAAAACGGCTGCCGTCAACCATGCGGGCGATGATTTCTTTCGAGTCAACCGGCTTGCGCAGGTCAAGGGGAGCAATGCCATACAGCTCTTCCGGATTGTAGTAAGGTTCTTCAATGGGCTGGAGATCCAGCGGCTGACGGGCGGCAGGTTTAAGGGTCCTGAAGATATCGCGGCAGATGCGGATGGCATGCTGGTCGTTCTCAGCCATATGATCGGCCACTCCCGAAATGGAGGTATGCACGTCGGCGCCCCCCAGCTCCTCGGCGGTGACTTCTTCGCCGGTTGCGGCCTTTACCAGGGGAGGGCCGCCGATAAAAATGGTTCCCTGGTTACGCACAATGATGGTTTCATCGCTCATGGCAGGCACGTAGGCGCCACCGGCGGTGCAACTGCCCATCACGATCGCAATCTGGGGGATCCCTTCGGCCGACATTCTTGCCTGGTTGAAGAAAAAGCGCCCGAAATCGTATTTATCCGGAAAAACCTTTGCCTGTTCGGGAAGGAAAACCCCGCCAGAATCCACCATATACACGCAGGGCAGGTGGTTTTCCATGGCAATTTCCTGGGCACGCACGTGTTTTTTGATGGTTTCCTGCACATAGGTCCCTCCTTTTACGGTGGCATCGTTGGCCACGATCATGGTTTCACGGCCGTGGATTACACCGATACCGGTAATGATTCCGGCCGACGGGAACTCATTGTTGTGAATGCCGAAAGCCGCCAGGGTTGACAATTCGAGGAAGGGCGTGTTGGGGTCGACAAGCAGGTCAATGCGCTCGCGGGCAAGCAGTTTGCCGCGTTCCTTGTGTTTCTTCACGGCCTGTTCGGGCGCTCCGTGAATGGCCTCGGCCATGCGCTGCCTGTATTGCCCCAGCAACTGCTGAAAGGCTTCAGAATTCGAAAGGAATTCCGCCGATTTTGTGTCAATTTTCGATTCGATGCGGTACAAAGCGGGAGGGTTTAAGTGTTTTCCGGTTAATTGATTGCTAATTTAGGGAAATATAGCGTAAACATTTAAACAGCCGGGAATATGTGTTGTTCATAACCGGCTTTCTCAATCGGGACCGGAATCAGAACATACGTCCGTTGTCCGGCTGACGAAGCCTTCCAAATTGATTGTGTTCAGCATAGTGTTCCTTTAAAGGCTCTAATCTTATTATGTCGTAAAATTTTCCTTACAGTGAATTATCAAAACCGGATCACTTTTTTCAAGGGAAGAAGCTTCAAAATTCCTTGATGCAAAAAGGAAGCAATCCTCAACAAACCGGTGAGCAGATTTAATCAGATGTTCAGGATAAATACATAATCGAGATGTTAGGTATTTACAACTCCGACATTCGTGTTGAATTTTCCACCTTAATCCATTTCTCCGTACTCGCCAGGGTGCAGTATCCGGTATAAAGGTCGTGTCCGAAAAACAGCACATAATCCTTGTCCACGGCTTCTTCCAGAAAAGCCTCTTTTTCAGCGGGCGGGTGTCGTAGCTCATCACCCAGGGCAGGGGCAGGTGGGCCGGGGATAGTAGCTGCTTAATGGCAGTTTCATACATGACCGTTTCCGGGAATGGATTCTCATTATTTTTGTTATAATCCTTAGGTCGAATAATTTGTAATAATTGATAATCAGCGTTACCGGGTAACCGGGCTGTATGTTAGCGAACGTTACTAGAAAAAGAACTATAACAACACCTCTAATTTATCATAGAAATCATGGAAATTAATCAAATAACAGACAAAATCATCGGGTGTGCCATAGAAGTGCACAAAGCCCTTGGACCAGGTTTGTTAGAATCGGCTTATGAGGAATGTCTTGATTTTGAACTAAGAAATGCCGGATTCTTCACACAAAGGCAAGTTGCAGTTCCTGTTGTATATAAAGATATAAAACTTGAATGTGGTTACAGGATTGATATTCTCGTTGATAATAAAAAAGTTGTGATCGAACTAAAAACCGTCGATTTTTTTTCTCCGGTTCATGAAGCCCAAATATTAACCTATCTGAAGTTTTCAAGGAAGGAGATCGGGTTGTTAATAAACTTTAATGTTAAGCTTCTTAAAGATGGTATACGAAGATATCGTATGTGAAGTTTATTTTGCTGTTACACATAGTACACCGGGGGTTTCACTGCTTAAAACAGAGAGGGATTTGAATCTCTGTGAAACAAAAAAGTTACACAGAGTGCACTGAGGCTTCACGGAGCAACACGGAGAGGGATTTGAATCACTGTGAAACAAAAAAGTTACACAGAGCACACCGAGGCTTCACGGAGCAACACGGAGAAGAATTTAAAACTCTGCGACCCTCTGTGACTACTCTGTGATCCTGTGTGAAACAAAAAAGTTACACAGAGCACACCGAGGCTTCACGGAGCAACACGGAGAAGAATTTAAAACTCTGCGACCCTCTGTGACTACTCTGTGATCCTCTGTGAAACAAAATAAGTTACACAGAGAGCACTGAGGTTTCACGGAGCAACACGGAGAAGAATCTAAATCTCTGTGAAATAGAAAATTTCCTTCCGGTTTATTGCAACTCCTTCAACCTCATAGCCTTATCCACCTTAATCCCCTTTTCCGTTCGTGCCAGGGTGCAGCATTCTGTATAAAGGTCGTGCTCGAAAAATAAGACATAACCTTTGTCCACAGCTTCTTCCAGAAAAGCCTCTTTTTCATCCAGGGTGATAAGCGGGCGGGTGTCGTAGCTCATCACCCAGGGCAGGGGCAGGTGGGCCGCGGTGGGCAGCAGGTCGCTGGTAAACACGATGGTTTTACCCTTGTATTTTATAAACGGAATGGCCTGCCCGTCGGTATGGCCGTTGTAGAAGCGGACCCCGATGCCCGGGAAAAGTTCACCGGGATGATCGAATAATTTAAGGCGGCCGCTTTCTTCAATGGGCTGTATGTTTTCTTTCAGAAATGAAGCGCTTTCGCGGCGGTTGGCATGCATGGCCCATTCCCACTGGGGAGCGCTGATCCAATAAGTGGCATTTGGAAAGACAGTTTCAAACCCGCTGCGGTCCGCTTTGTATTTTACACTTCCCCCCGCATGGTCGAAGTGCAGGTGGGTGAGAAACATATCGGTGATGTCTTCGGGTGCAAACCCGGCCGCCGCCAGGGATTTTATCAGACTATCGTCGCCGTTGAGATGGTAATGGCTGAAGAATTTTTCGCTTTGTTTGTCCCCGATGCCGTTGTTGATCAGAATTCTGCGGTCTCCGTCCACCACCAGCAGACAGCGCATGGTCATATTGATCATGTTGTTTTCGTCGGAAGGGTAATGTTTGCTCCACAACGATTTGGGGACAACGCCAAACATGGCGCCGCCGTCAAGCTTGAAATTTCCTGTCGGGATAGCGAAAAGTTGCATAAATTGAATAATTTAGCTGATTAACAACGGGAAAGGTGTTTTGTTGATAGGCTGCATACCGCATGGGGCAAAAAATTGTTAACCATAACAGTGACAATAAGACATAATAGATTGTTTTCAGGGAATTCAGCATTCAATGATTCAAAACTATAATCTCATCAACCTTAAATCTCATCAACCTTAAATTAGTGCATGAACCTAATGTGTTCTAATGCGTCTACTGTGGTTATTTTATTTAATAGATTTGGAGAAATATGGCAAGTTTCTTTTCACCACAATAGACACAATAGGACACAATAGATCAGGTTAGAAGGCCGGAATGAACATAATCAAAATGACTCAATCGTTTAAAATAACATCAACCAATGTTAATACTAAAACCTAATGTGTGCTACTGTGCCTAATGTGGTTCTACTTAATTAGATTCGGGCGAATATGGTTAGTTTCTTTTCACCACAATAGACACAATAGGACACAATAGATCAGGTTAGAAGGCCGGAATGAACATAATCAAAATGACTCAATCGTTTAAAATAACATCAACCAATGTTAATACTAAAACCTAATGTGTGCTACTGTGCCTAATGTGGTTCTACTTAATTAGATTCGGGCGAATATGGTTAGTTTCTTTTCACCACAATAGACACAATAGGACACAATAGATCAGGTTAGAAGGCCGGAATGAACATAATCAAAATGACTCAATCGTTTAAAATAACATCAACCAATGTTAATACTAAAACCTAATGTGTGCTACTGTGCCTAATGTGGTTCTACTTAATTAGATTCGGGCGAATATGGTTAGTTTCTTTTCTCCACAATAGGCACAATAGGTCACAATAGAGCACAATGAAAAATATTCTAACAGATACAAGATGACACAAAAGTACCTGAATGAGTTAACTCATACCGTTATTGGAGCTGCAATTGAGGTTCATAAAGAAATTGGGCCTGGATTGCTGGAGAGTGTATATGAAAAATGTCTGGCACATATGCTCAAAGAAAAAGGGCTTCATCTGGTAACGCAGCAAAGGGTCCCTCTTATTTTCAGGGGACTGCATCTTGATTGTGATCTTCGCTTTGATCTGATGGTTGAAGATTCCATCATTGTTGAAATAAAAGCTGTTGATGGATTATTGCCAATCCATGAAGCTCAGTTGCTTACCTACTTAAAGTTGCTTGAAAAGCCCAAAGGAATTCTGATTAATTTTAACTGTATGAATATCTTCAAAGAAGGACAAAAAACCATGGTTACAGAGCTATACGCATCTTTGCCCAAAGGGTACTAATGTGCTCTACTGAGCCTAATATGGTTTATTTTGTAGATTTGGGAGAATATGGTAAGTTTCTTTTCACCACAATAGACACAATAGAACACAATAGATCAGGATACAAGGCCGGAATGAACATAATCAAAATGACTCAATCCTTTAAAATAACATCAACCAATGCTAATACTAAAACCTAATGTGCTCTACTGTGCCTGATGTGGTTCTTTTTAATAATTTGGTTAAAGTGAGAGAAGTATTTTTCACCACAATAGACACAACTTGTCCCGGCTACTTTGCCGGGAATAGGACACAATAGATTGGTTTCAGGAAATGCGAAATTCATTGTTTCAAACTGTTGAAGTAACATCATCCTAAAGTAAATATATAAACCTGATGTGCTCTACTGTGACTGATGTGGTTATTTTTCTTAAGCAGAAACACTCTTTTCAAAAATCCCATTTAGTTGTCGTCTTTTTTATATGAACTTTGTGCCGGAGTCCGGAATGAAGTAACTTTAAACTTTGGTAATCGGGATTATTCCAACAAATAGTCATGAGAAAAACAGTTTTAATCTTTGTTATCATTCTTGCCGGTCATTTATCATCGGCTCAGCAATATTTCAACACCCCTGCTGCCACCGGCGATCCTGTGCTGGTGCTGATGAACCCGACCGTAAATAATCTGAAGACGGTGTTTTTCCTGATCGACAACGGCATTTTTCCGCTGCCGGAGGACTACCGGCTTGTGGGATTTTATCACACCGCCCAGGCGTACGATTTCAGCCAGTCCGCCGGCTTTATCCGGGAATCGGGCAGGGAAGGCGTCTTTCTGCATGCCTGTAGCGGATTGCCAGGTCACCGGCTTTACGGGGAAAACCCGTGCAGCGATGATTTCCGCCTTGTTTTTGAGAATTCAGCGGGCGTTATCTTCTTCGGTGGCCCCGATATCCCCCCGGCGTTTTACGGGGAGGAGACCAACCTGCTGACGGCGATCACCGATTATCACCGCCATGCTTTTGAAGCTTCCTTTCTGTTTCATCTGACCGGCGGCTATCAGGATGATGCGTTCAATCCCCTGCTGGAACAAAAACCCGATTTTCTGGTAATGGGCATCTGCCTGGGTATGCAAACCATGAATATAGCTGCCGGGGGTACCATGATTCAGGACATCCCGACGGAAATATACCAATTAACCACCGCTGAGCAGGTCCTGGCCATGGAACAGGACAATCGGCACCGCAATTACCATACGCAGTTCGGGCTTGACGATGCGCTGATGTGGGGAAGTTTTCACCGGATTAAAATTACCCGTCCCGAAAAACTGAAGTTTCTCACTGCAGGCTCTGCCCCGCACCCGGGCGTGCTGAGCAGTCATCACCAGGCCGTTGAAAAGGCCGGCAAAGGGCTGGAGGTGGTTGCTACTTCCATTGACGGAAAAATTCCCGAGATTCTTCTGCACAGCCGTTATCCGAACGTAATTGGTTTTCAGTTTCATCCGGAGCCGGCACTTCTGTATAAACCGGATGAAAAGCTGAAGTTTGATCCGGACAAACCGGCCGCAATGTCATTTATTGACCTTTATCCGGAGGCGGAAGGAGAAACGTTCAACCGCAATATATGGAAATGGGCCGCCGATCGCTTGTCGCGTTGAAAAGACGAAGTTCCCGGCATAAAAAGTGGTGTATCCAGAGAATGAATACACCGCTTCTTGTAAGATGCAGCTCAAATTGAGCCGAATCCGGCTTATGCTATTAATACTCTTTTACTTCAATTTCACCTTTCAGCACCATCAGTCCGTTGACGGCGAGCGCCCGCATTTCGTCTTCGCCGGGATAGACATGAACCGGTCCGATTTTGTACACGCGTTCGATCACCTGGTTAACAAACCATTTGCCGTGGGCGATGCCGCCGGTGATCAGGATTCCGTCAACCTCACCCTTGAGCACCGTACTCATGGCGCCGATGGCTTTGGCCACCTGAAAGGCCATGGCTTCGAAGATAAACTTCGCATATTCATCGCCGGCCATTGCCCGTTGCTCCACCTCGTAAGCGCTGTTGGTACCCAGGAAGGCGGCCAGTCCGCCTTTGCCCTTGATCATCGTAAGGATTTCCTTCTGGGTATATTTACCGCTGAAGCAAAGTCTTACAAGATCGGCAGATGGCAGGGTGCCGCTGCGTTCGGGCGAAAACGGGCCTTCCCCGTCGAGTGCCTGATTTACGTCAACCACCTGACCCTTACGGTGCGCGCCCACGCTGATGCCGCCCCCAAGGTGGACCACAATCAGGTTAAGGTCTTCGTATTTCCGCATAATGGATTTGGCATGCTGGCGGGCAATGGCTTTCTGGTTCAGGGCATGGAAAATCGATTTGCGGGCAAATTCGGGATGTCCCGATACCCTTGCATGCGGCTCCAGTTCATCCACCACCACCGGGTCGGCAATGAAAGCCCGGGCGTTGGGCAGGCTCTTTGCAATATCATCGGCAATAAATCCGCCGAGATTACTGGCATGCTCGTCCATCGGACTGTTGGCCATATCGTGCTTCATGGCTTCATTGACCTCGTAAACCCCGGAGGGGATGGGTTTGGTAAGCCCGCCCCGGCCAACCACCGCCCTGATGCTGTCCATCTCTATGCCGGCTTCTTCCAGTTGCTTATAAATGATCTCCTTCCGGAAATTATACTGATCCGTGATCTTATCAAAACCGGAAAGCTCTTCGGTTGAATGGGTTATTGTACGCACAAAAACCGGATTGGTGCCATTAAACACGGCAATCTTCGTACTTGTAGAGCCCGGATTGATGGCTAAAATCCTGAATTCTTCCATGTCGGATAATTTAAGGCGGTTTACTTCGCGATCAGCGCTGCCAGGGCAATGCTGTAAAGTTTTGTAAGGGCGCTGTCGCCGCGCGATGACAACACGCAGGGGACACGGGCGCCGGCAACAAATGCGCCCAGTTCGGCCTTTGCAAGCTTGGTATTGGCTTTATAGAAAACATTTCCCGATTCAATATTGGGGAAAAGCAGGCAGTCGGCGTCCCCGGCAACGGGCCCGGAGAGCTTCTTGATCTGCGCGGATTCCTTGTCGATGGCTGCATCCAGCGCCAGCGGGCCATCCACATAAGCACCGCTGATCTGACCACGGTCGGCCATCTTCGACAGCAACGCTGCTTCGGCACACGAAGGGATGCCCGGAAGTACCTGCTCCGAAGCGCTGATAACGGCCACTTTCGGCTTTTCAATGCCAAGCGCCTTGGCGGTATTTACCAGATAGTTCAGGATGGCAACTTTTTGCTTGAACTCCGGCAGGGGGATAATGGCGACGTCGCCCACAATCATTAGCTTCTCATAGTTCGGGTTCTCAATCACGGTAACGTGGCTGAGAATTGCGCCCGGATCCATCAGTCCATTCTCTTTGTTAAGAATGGCTTTCATGTATTTGTCGGTGCTTACCAACCCTTTCATCAGCAGCTCACCTTCCCCGTCGTTGATCAGCTTTACGGCAACGGCGGCAGCTTTTCCTTCGTTGGGCTCGTGCACCAGGCGGAATTTTTCGGGATTTATATTTAACTGCCCGCATACCTGCAGCATGGTTTCTTTATCTCCCACAAGCGTCCCTTCAACAATGCCCTTGTCAACAGCCTCACTCACAGCCTCAATGGTATGTGAATCATTTGCATAGGCCGCTACCAGCCTTTTTTTGCTTTTCGACTTCAGGACTTCAAACATCTGGTCCAGTTTCGTTATTGCCATGTAATCCTCCGTTTAATGGTTGGTTGGTTATGTAAAAATATTGATAATGCGATACTTGCAACTAAAAGTTGTGCAAAATTACCAATTCTGTGTTAATTTGCTAACAATAATCGGTTCCCCGTCAAAAAGTTTTTATTTTTATGAAGCAGCGGTTCTGACGGAACTTTTGTACCGGTTTTTTGGTTTCTAATAGCTGCAAAATTGTTTCTTTAGCAACCTGAGTAAATATTCATTTGATGATTATTCCACCGGGTTTGATAATTTTGCCTGAACAGATTCCCGATTCATGAAAAAGCCACCGTTTCTCTTATTTTATTCCCTGATTTCAGGATTGTTATTCTCCCTGGCCTGGCCGGCCAATGGATTCCCGCCCCTGCTGTTTGTGGCTTTTGTCCCCTTGCTGCTGATGGAGGGTTATTTCCTGTCGAACAGAAGCAACAACCATTCTTTCGGGATTTTCTTCCGGGTATGGCCTGCATTCATTATCTGGAACGGCCTCACCACCTGGTGGATTTACAATTCCACCTTCTTCGGGGTAACCATGGCTGTGCTGATCAACTCGGTATTCATGTCGCTTACCTTCTGGCTGTTCCATTTTATGCGCCGCCGGCTTAAAAATCCTTCGCAGGGATACCTCGGATTAATTTTTGCCTGGATTTCCTTCGAATTCCTTCACCACCACTGGGATCTTAACTGGCCGTGGCTGAGTCTCGGAAACGGTTTTTCGGCCTGGCCTTCGTGGATGCAGTGGTACGAATTTACCGGCATGTTCGGCGGAAGCCTGTGGGTACTCGTAATCAATATTCTTATTTATAAAATCATACAGTCATGGCTTGATGGAACATCTTTAAAGATTGCGTTCCGGAAGTTGTGGCTGCCTGTTGCGGTGATGGCGCTGCCGCTGGCGGTTTCGCTGCTGATGTATTACACTTACCGCGAGAAAACAGCCCCTGTTGATGTGGTGGTGGTTCAGCCCAACATCGATCCGTATGAAGAACAATATGAGCTGCCGGCCGATTTAGTTATAGAACATGCTACCAAACTGGCGCTCACCAAGGCCGACAGCCTCACCGATTTTGTTGTTTTTCCCGAATCCATGGTTCAGCCCAACTGGTCGTCGGGTTTAATGATCTGGGAGAACGATCTTGATAATCATCCCACCATCAATATGTTCCGCAACGGGCTGCTGAAAGAACTCCCTCTGGCTGGCATCGTGGTGGGATACTCTACCTACCGCTCCTATGAGCCCGGAGAAGCGATTCCACCTACAGCCAGAAAATTTAAAAACAGGGATGGATATTACGATGCATTTAACACTGCATTCCTTTTCAGAAACTATCCCGACCTGCAGCGCACCCACAAATCGAAGCTTACCCCCGGGGTGGAGCTGATGCCTTTCCCCTGGTTGCTGAAGCCGCTGGGCGATTTTGCCATTGATTTGGGCGGAACGGTCGGTCAGCTCGGAACCGACCCCGAAAGAATCCCGTTCACCATCAACGACACCTTAAAGATCTCCCCGGTAATCTGTTATGAATCGGTTTACGGGGAATTTGTGGCCGGGTTTGTGCGCAACGGCTCCAATATGATTTTTGTGATTACCAACGACGGCTGGTGGGGTAATACCGCCGGGCACCGGCAGCATGCGCTGTTTTCTTCGGTAAGGGCCATCGAAACCCGGCGCAGCGTGGCCCGCTCGGCCAACACAGGAATCTCATGTTTTGTAAACCAGCGCGGCGACATCATGCAACCCACCCCCTACTGGGAAACCGCAGTAATCAGGCAGGAAATAAATGCCAATGATAAAATTACCTTTTATGTGCGCTACGGCGATTACATTGCCCGTGGCTCGGTGCTGGGCTTGGTGCTGCTGTTGCTGGTTGCGGTAACTCAGAGGAGGAGATAACAATATTAGCTGATTAGAGGATTAGAGGATTAGCTGATTACTTGATTAGTTGATTAGTTGATTAGTTAATTAGTTAATTAGTTAATGTATCGCTGTGCAAGGTGTGAATTTTCATCGCGCTGTGGAATGAAGCAATATGATAAAGCTGATCCTGTTAGCTAAATACAACATATACAGATATTTATATTGTTGAATACATGGACTTCAAAAAGTTCCAAAAGTAAAAAGTGGATTAGACATCAAACGGTTGTCTGAATTCCCACCACCATTGGCTGGGGAAGCCTAATCCGCATTCCGCACTCTGCAATCCGAAATCTCTCGTCCCTCGCCCCTCGTCTCGGTCCCTGAGCGGCGGTTGTTGAGCGCAGCCGAAACAAGTCGAAGGGCCGTCCCTCGTCCCCCCTTCCCGCAATCGTTTGCAAAAAATTCCCTTTACAATACATCTATATTGGTAAATATGATTACCTTAGCGGCAGTAAGGCCGCAGAAGCCTGCCCTTTTTCTTCGGCAAATCAGGGTATAGAATATCATGACCAAATGCAATAAAACCATGAAAAAGGCTGAACACATTGTTTAGTTTTCTTGTTTATCAGGCATTTCAGGTATTTTATCAAAAAATTAACAAATTTCCCGGCTATGAATTTTGAATTTTCGGAAGAGCAGTTGATGATTCAGCAGGCTGCCCGCGATTATGCCCAGCGCGAACTGATTAAAGACGTGATTGAGCGCGACACCCACGCCATTTATCCCACCGAACATGTAAAAGCCCTGTCGGAACTGGGTTTTATGGGTATGCTGGTGGACCCGGAATACGATGGAGGCGGTATGGATACCGTTTCGTATGTGCTGGCCATGGAAGAAATTTCAAAGGTTGACTCTTCGGTAAGCGTAGTCATGTCGGTGAACAACTCCCTGGTTTGTTACGGAATTGAAAAATTCGGCACCGAAGCGCAAAAGGAAAAATTCCTGAAACCGTTGGCACGCGGCGAAAAAATCGGCGCATTCCTGCTTTCGGAACCCGAAGCCGGATCGGATGCCACTTCACAGCGCACCACCGCCGAAGACAAGGGGGATTATTACCTGCTCAACGGAACCAAAAACTGGATTACTAACGGAAATACTGCCGGAACTTACTTAGTGATTGCCCAAACCCATCCCGAAAAGGGGCACAAGGGAATCAACGTGCTGATCGTTGACCGCCACTCACCGGGCATCAGTGTTGGCCCGCATGAAGACAAAATGGGCATGCGCAGCTCCGACACCCATTCGGTGATGTTTAACGATGTAAAAGTACCTAAAGAAAACCGCATCGGTGAAGATGGATTTGGGTTCAAGTTTGCCATGAAAACCCTGGAGGGCGGCAGAATCGGCATTGCAGCCCAGGCCCTGGGCATCGCCTCAGGGGCGTTTGAAAGGGCGGTCAAATATTCCAAGGAAAGAAAAGCATTCGGAACCGAAATTGCCAACCATCAATCGGTAGCCTTTAAGCTGGCAGATATGGCGGTTAAGATCGAAAATGCCCGCAACCTGTGCCTGAAGGCTGCCTGGCTGAAGGATCAGGGAAAACCTTACGGCTATGCCAGTGCCATGGCCAAATACTATGCCGCCGAGATTGCTATGGAAGTCACCACAGAGGCAGTTCAGATTCACGGCGGATACGGATACGTGAAAGAATACCACGTGGAACGCCTGATGCGCGAAGCCAAACTCACACAAATCTATGAAGGAACCTCCGAAATACAGCAAATCGTCATTTCGCGGCAAGTCCTCAGTGAATTTTAGATTGCGGATTGCGGATTGTGGATTTCGGATTTATCCTCAAATCAACTAATCAACTAATCAACTAATCAATGAACATCCTTGTTTGTATAAGCAATGTTCCCGACACCACCACCCGCATCAAATACAGTGCGGACATGAAAGCGGTGGATTATTCGGGCGTGCAGTGGATCATCAATCCCTGGGACGAACTTGCCCTTACCCGTGCCATTGAGCTGAAAGAGGCCAATCCAGCACTGGTTCAGAAAATAACCGTAATAACAGCCGGAGGCGCTGATGCCGAGCCTACCCTGCGCAAAGCACTGGCCTGCGGTGCCGACGACGCCATCAGGGTGGATGCTGCGGGCGGCGATTCGCTGTTTACTGCAACTCAGTTAGCACATGCCGTAAAAGGGGAACCTTTTGATGTAATCCTCTGTGGCATTGAGTCGAGCGACTACAACGGATCGGCCGTGGGTGGAATGCTTGCCGAACTGCTGGATTACAATTCCGTTTCAGCAGTCAGTTCGCTCAACCTCGAAGGAAACAGCGTTAAAGTAACCCGCGAAATTGACGGCGGCAAGCAGAGCATAGAAACCTCAGCACCGGTAGTTCTGATTGTACAGAAAGGAATTGCCATCAACCCGAGAATCCCTTCGATGCGCGGAATTATGACCGCCCGCACCAAACCCCTGAAAGTGGTGGCTGCAGCTGCTGCGGCTCCGGGCAGTAAGGTTGTCGGTTACCAGGCGCCTCCGCAGAAATCGGCCTGCAAGATGATTGACCCGGAAAACATGGATGAACTCGTTCACCTGCTGCACACCGAAGCAAGGGTTATTTAACCAACTTTAAATCAATACGATATGTCAGTACTCGTTTATATAGAAAACTGGAACGGCAAGTTCAAGAAGAGCACCTGCGAACTTGTTTCATACGGCAAACGTTTGGCCAACGGATTGGGTGGCAGTCTTACCCTTCTTTCCATAGGCAGGGTGGCTGAAGATGAATTGAAGAACCTCGGAGCCTATGGTGCCGGAAAAATACTTTCGGCAGAAACCGATGCTCCGCTTGATGATAAGGCTTATGCATCACTGATTGCCTCTGCTGCTCAAAACAGCGGGGCAACACTGGTTGTAATGGCCCACAATGTAACCGGAAAAGCCCTTGCGCCCCGCGTGGCCGTGCGGCTGAATGCCGGACTGGTAAGTGCTGTGAACGGATTGCCGGTTTCATATCAGCCTTTTGTGGTGAACCGAAAAGCCTTTTCGGGAAAGTCGCTGATGCAGGCTGAGATTACTTCCGATATTAAAGTCATCACCCTGTCGCAGAACACTGCCGGGATCGAACCTTTTGCAGGAAATGCTGCGGTTGAAACCATGGATGCATCGGCAGTAACAAGCGGAATTAGCGTATTGTCGACCGAGGTGCAGACAGGAAAGATCCTCCTTAGCGAAGCCGATGTGGTGGTATCCGGAGGCCGTGGAATGCGCAGCGCCGACAACTGGAAACCCCTGGAAGAACTTGCAGGGGTGCTGGGTGCGGCTACCGCCTGTTCGAGGCCGGTTTCCGACGAGGGGTGGCGTCCGCATCACGAGCATGTGGGACAAACCGGTAAAGTGGTTGCCCCCAATCTTTATTTTGCGCTCGGAATATCAGGAGCCATTCAGCACCTGGCCGGCATCAGTTCATCGAAGGTAATTGTTGCCGTAAACAAAGACCCCGAAGCGCCCATTTTTTCCGCTGCCGACTATGGTATCGTTGGCGACCTGCAAACGGTGCTTCCAAAAATGACAGAAGCGTTCAGAAAGCTTAAAGCCTCATCATAAAACTGCGTTGTACAAGAAATCAAAACCCCGGCACAATTTTGCGCCGGGGTTTTTTTGGTATCAATCATCTATGGTCAGATCATTGTTTAATGAATTTTCGCTGAACTGGCAGATATCCCTCTGATTTAATTTGAATTACATAAACACCTTTAACCAGGGCGCTGCTATTAATGGCGATCCGGTTAAAATTTCCGCTCATAGTAGAGGATTCGTTGTAAATTATTCTGCCCCGGAGGTCTGTAATTGAAATCATTACAGTTCCGCTTACCGGGGCATTCACATCAAGATAGAGCATTTCACCAACCGGGTTGGGGTAAACATTTCCGGTTCCGGATTTGAGAAGATTGTTTTCATCGAGTCCCAGGGCGCTGATTTCGTTGGCTGAAACCACAAAGTTTACACTTGCCTGAGCTGTTTCATCCGAAAGCATTACCACCATAACCTGGGTGGTTTTGCCGGCCATTTCAGCATGAACGGTATATTCACCGAAAGGAAGATTGCTGAAAGTAAACGTGCCGTCGCTGTTTGAGAAGGTATAGGCAACAGGCAAACCTGTGCTGTTGAATAAAACGATTTCAACATTGGCGGCAGGGGTACCCCCTGATTTAAAATTACCGCTCCAGTTGATCGTTCCGGAAATACTTCCTGTACCTTGTGCCCAACTTGCTACAGAAACAAGGTTGACCGGATACCACCCGTTGGGCTCGCCTGTTGTAACTATGGTTGCTCCCTGCCAGGTGAGTGAACTTGTGTAATAAGTTGGCAGATAGTTAAAGAATGCTGGATCATCCGGTGTCAGCATGGCATAGATGTAGTATGACCCGGCAGGGACGCCGCCAAAGTTATAGATACCTCCGCTATCTACTTGTGATTGAGCGAAGTAGTAATTTGTTGCGCCTATCAGCCACACTTCACCTGATTGCGCGGGTGCGTTTCCGGCAATGACGCTGCCTGAAATTGAACTTTCACCGGCAAAGTTGCCTGCAAAAATCTCCATACAGAATGAGCTTTGGCAAAGGTTGGTCGAATCCCAGATGGTGAGACAGGCTGTATAAATACCACCAGTGGTGTATGTATGTATAGGACTGAATTCATCAGAAACTGTTCCGTCGCCAAACGACCATTGCTGGTTGGTAAATCCCGGTGCTGATGTATTGATAAACTGATAAGTGAGTGATGAATTCGTTGAGTCGGCCGGGTAAGCAAAGAATGAAGCCTGGCAGCCCGGCTGAATAATATCCACCCAAATCTCCTGACAGGTCTGATCCCAGCAGTTGTTCAGGGAGTCACTGATAGTAAGGCAGGCCCAATAGATGCCTGGCGCTGTATAAGTATGCACAGGATTGGCTTCAAAAGATTGCTGGCCATCTCCGAAATCCCACAATCTGAATGAGTGATTGCCCTGCGACAAATCAGCAAAGTAATAGGTGTATCCAGCCGTATCGGGAACTGCTGACATCACCGCTTCACAGTTTCCGCCGCCGCCTGGGAATATCGTCTGACAACTAACGCCCGTGCAACTGTCGGCAGGGTTAGCTGAAACAGTGGTGAGGCATACATTATATACCATACCCCATGCAAATTGGAAAGTATGACTGACCTGCTGACCGGTTGCGGTGGAACCATCCCCGAAATCCCAGAAATAGTCAGCCTGTCCGCCACTCACCAGGTGACCGGTGAACAGGTAAGTGTTCCCGTCGTTGGTAACCGCTTCAAAATAATTGTCGCACGGAGACGGAATTTCAAAGAAAACCTCCTGACAGGATATGTAACTGCACATTACGCCATCAGGCCCCGTGCCCGTTGTGGTCAGGCAAACCGTGTAAACCTGCGACGGGTCCGAAAAGCTATACGAAACAACCTGTCCGGATGCGGTAGTTCCATCGCCGAAATCCCAGATCCAGGATTCAATCTGATTGTTTGATTGTCCGTTCATTGCCCAGCCTTCGAAAGTGTATCCCGTGCCTGTTGAATCGGGATAATACCAGAAATAGCTTTCGCAGGGTGAAGGGAGGTAAATAAAGACCTCCTGGCAGGAAGTATAGGTGCATGGCTCATTATCAGGGCCTGTGCCGGAAGTGGTGAGGCATACGGTGTATATTTCATAGGGGTTGGAAAATGTATGTGTTACAGATTGGCCAGTTGCGGTGGTTCCGTCGCCGAAATCCCAGGTCCATGATTCAACCTGGCTGCCCATGGTATAGCCCTCGAAAGTGTAACCCGTGCCTGTTGAATCGGGATAATACCAGAAATAGCTTTCACAGGGTGAAGGGAGGTAAATAAAGACCTCCTGGCAGGAAGTATAGGTGCATGGCTCGTTATCCGGGCCTGTGCCGGTAGTGGTGAGGCATACGGTGTAGATTTCGTTGGGGTTGGCAAACGTATGTGTTACAGATTGGCCAGTTGCGGTGGTTCCGTCGCCGAAATCCCAGGTCCATGATTCAACCTGGCTGCCCATGGTATAGCCTTCGAAAGTATAACCCGTGCCTGTTGAATCGGGATAATACCAGAAATAGCTTTCACAGGATGAAGGGAAGTAACTAAAAACTTCCTGGCACGAAACCGAGGTGCAGACATCTCCATTCAGGATGCTGGTTGTGGTCAGACACACATTATGGACCATATTGGTATCGGCAAACTGATGGAAAACAGTCTGTCCGTTTGCGGTTGTGCCATCACCGAAATCCCAGATATAGGACTCAGCCTCACCATTCATCACAAAGCCTTCAAATGTATATCCTGTACCTGATGAATCAGGCCAGTACCAGAAATAGTTTTCACAACCACCCGGGTTGATCGATCCTGCATCAACCGGCATACAGAAGCTGCTGTTGCATGAACTGTCGTTGCTGCTGATGTAGAGACAGGCGTTGTAAAGACCCGGTTGTGAATAGGTATGTACCGGGTTTTGTGCTGACGATGTATTCCCGTCGCCGAAATCCCAGAACCAGCTGTTGATTATGACTCCCGGAGCCGGATAACTTTCATCGAAAAAACTGACCGTAAGCATATCGTTTGAGCCCGGCATATAGCGGAACAAGGCAGTGCAACCTGATCCCATATTGCCACAGATGTATAAATCCAGGATTATCTGCTGCATGCCTGGAAGGATGGCAGCACTTTGGGTAAACATCATTCCATTACAATCTGCGGTGGAAACAGTGACGGATAATGGTTCAGTACCGTAATAGTAAGGCAGGTTATCGGAATAATAACCTGCTCCGTCTGTAATTACTTCGTTGAAGTACCCGGGATAATTCATACTGTCGACCGATACAAATACAGACTGATTGACGACCGGTTCGCCGGTCTGTTGGTTCAATACATGTCCCGAAAGGACAATATACGGTTGCTGACCATAGGTATACACAATTCCCGTCATAAAGAGGAGCAGCAAAAGAGTCAGGTTTTTGATTTTTTTCATGTTGTAAAGGATTACAAATAGGGTTAGTAAATCCGGCTTTCTTTTAAGACCCCGGATCCGGTTAAAGGTTGCTTTGTGCTAAGGCTTTTTTAAAAACTTTTTCACAATCGAAAATGTTCCATCAAGGCTTTTAAGATGAATTAAATAGAATCCGGGAGTAAGCTTTTTAAGATCCAGCGTAATGGTTTGTTCACCCGCCGGAATAGCAAAATCCTGATGTATAAGCACAGAACCCGTTGCTGAAATTATTTCGCATTTCATTGCACTGTTGCGCGACGAATTCGTTCCAATATTCAGAAACTCATCAGCAGGGTTGGGGTAAAGTCTGATTTCGGGCCGGTCCGTCACTTCAGGATTATTCATCCCAAAAATACCCGAAGCCGATATTTCCAGTTGAATGTCAAGGGATTGATGCTGATATTCCGAAAGAATTACTTCAACGGTATTACTGAATTTTCCGGCAATCTCGGCTTTTACACTATATGTATCTATGGGAAGGCCGGTAAACCCGAAATTTCCGTCATCGTCAGTATGGACATAATTCACAATCAGGTCATCATGAAACAGAAAAACAATATTTCCTGCCATATCAAATGGGGAATTGTCAAGGCTTACCAGATTGCCTGAAATAGTTCCGGGCCCGGATTCCGGCATACTCGTCATATCCTGCATAAAAATATTGGCGTCAAATACATCATTGCCCTGCAATGTGACGGGTTGGGCCGATTGCCACGAATAAGTTGAACCGCTGTAAGCCGGGATGTATGACATATAGGAGGGAGAGCCTTCAACCAATTCAGCATGGATCACATAATTGCCTTCCATAACGTCAAGGAAGTAAAAGTAGCCGTATTCATAGAAGAGGCCTGAAGCTACTTCAGTGAGTTTACTGCCGGTTTTTCTGAAAAGAGTAACCTTAGCAGTGTCGTTCATAAAATCCGGATTGTTGATCGGGAAATTACCGGCGAAAATCTGACCACCCAGATTGCTGTATGCGGGAGTGGTAATTGTCTGACAAATGTTATGGGAGCAGTACCCGGAATTTCCCTGCCCGCTGATGGTTAAACACACATTATATGTTCCGCTTTCAGTATAAGTGTGCCCGGGATGCTGTACAAATGAAACCGCACCATCGCCGAAATCCCAGAACCAGCTGGTGATATTTGTTCCCTGTGATTCATCAATAAACCAGTAATGATTGATGTTTCCTGGGATTGAATCGGCCAGGGCCGTAAAAGCGGCCTGGCAGGCCGGGAGGGTATCCCCGACGGTTATATTGGTGCAGAACACATCGCTGCAACCGGTATAATTACTGAAGATCGTTATGCAAACAGTGTAGATGCCGGGTTGCTGCCAGGTGTGCACTGCATGGTATTCGTGCGAAAAGGGACTACCGTCCCCAAAGTCCCAGATCACTTCAGTGAACGGACCTGTAGAAAGGTTGGTAAAGGTGTATGTCAGTCCCGCTGTTTGTTCATAGGAAAAATCAGCGTGGCAGGTTGGCAGGGTATCGCCAATCGTAATATAGTCGCAATAGGTATCCTGGCACTGGGTTGAATCATTTGAAATAGTCAGGCAAATCTGGAAAGTACCGGGCGCGCTCCAGCTATGGACCGGATTTTGTTCAACGGATGAAGTTCCATCCCCGAAATCCCAGAACCATGAGTTTGGATTTCCGGTTGAAAGATCAGAAAAAGAAACCGTCAATTCCTGTGGCAACCAGGCGAACATTGCCTGGCAGTCACCCTGATTACCACCCGCCCACACATTGAGGCAGAATACACTCGCGCATCCTGCCATGGAATCAAGCATGGTAAGGCACACAGTGTAAATTCCCGGTTGGGCGTAAAGATGAACCGGCTCAAAGTCAGCGGATGTTTCACCATCGCCGAAGTCCCAGAGCCAGCGGGTGGAATAGGAGACAGGGGAGCTGAGATTCGAAAATGTGATATAAAGGGGATTTGCCGGTTGGTACTGAAATATAAATGCAGCCTGGCAGCCCGGAAAAGAAGTGCAAATTTGAAAGTCAGCCTGAATCTGTGTAGCATTGAATACCGGGAATGTCCGGGTTACATGCTCCTGCAGGCAATCTGTTACTGAAACGGTTATTGTCGCACTTGAATCAATGGACAGCATATCTAACAGGATAGAATAATATCCGTTATTATTTGTGATGGCAGTCATTGGAGTCTGCCCGGAAGAGGGCAGAATGCTGACTTCTTTATCGGTCACTGCGAAGCCTGTTTCAAGCGAGGTAATGTAGCCTGAAACCTCCACCGGTATCTGTGCCCGTATAGTTGAAGAAACCATCAAAAGGAGTGATATAATCAGCAAAACACGTGATTTCATAATAAGTTGATTTTAAAATCTGTACAAAAGTCCGGCTTTCAGACCAATGCTGTATGGGCTGCTCCGGTGATGCTGATAAACCGGTCGCAGATAAGACCGATAAGTCGGTTCAAATTGCAGGGTTAAACAACGGGAAATATGCATACCCGCTCCCAGTGCCGCAGCAATTTGCCAGTTGGTTGAAGCCCTGACAGGTGTCTGGTTGTCAATAGACTGCAGAATGGCGCCTTCACGGCTGAAAGTAACCGGTGGTTCATCCGAGGCGAGTAAAACCGAAAAAACAGGCCCGGCTTTCAGGCTGATGGTGAACAGGCGGTCAGCATAAATCCGGTAACCGGCCATTAATGGAATTTGCAGATAGGTATACCTGTTTACGGTCTGGGCTTCAATATTATGACCTACCGAGTCGTACACGCCTTCCATAACCGTATTGAAAATCACCCTGCCCGGGATTTGGGGATCAGGACTGAATGAAACCACTTTGTTATAGTATCCGATGCTGTCAAATGAACTGAAATTAACATCAAACTTTCCGTTATCGTCACTGATGTTGAAGGCAACTCCTGTTTCAAACTCCCATGGGCCTTTGAAAGTAGAAAGGCTGAGTCCTGCAGCCCTGCTTTGCTTGTGGTGGCCCTTGCCATAATAAATTATATCCCGGGATGCGTAAACTCCTCCAATCAGCGGAATAGTGCCAAGCTTTGGCGCCAATGGATTTCGGGTTTTTCTGAGACCCGCATTAAAAGATGAGAAATTCTCCTGATAAATCTGACCGGCAGGTAAAGTAATCAGCCAGTTGGTAAAATCGAGGCGCAAACCGGCCAGGCCGGTTTGGTAAGTGATCTGTTTTTCTGCGCCGGGATCAGGATAATTGTTATTGGTTAAATCTGCGGCACCCGAAAGTGGTTTTATTTCCCCTGGGGCTGTTTTACTGTGGAGCCGTGTATCGTGATTTTTATCAGATGCTTTAGCGGCTTTTTCATCAATATCATTTGTGCGATCGTTTTTGTGAGTGGATTCGATAAATGGTTCAGCCACCGTACCAGTTTGATCAGGATTTAAACCGGGTTTTTGTCCGGATGTCGTTGAAGTCGTTCCGGAAGATTGCTCCTGAACAGGAATGCTTTCTGTTTGTCCTGATTCATGGTTGCTTTTACCCAGGATAAACCACAGGATTAAAGCTCCGGCTATAATTGCAGCGGCAGCTCCTGCTTTTACCAGGCGCCCGGGTATCAGCAGTGCTTCAGGTGCCGGGCGGACAGATGGCAGATTGACATCAATCCGCTCCCATACGTCTGGCGGAGGAGCCTGGTTTAATCCGCCCAGTCCCTCCCTGAAAAGTTCATCAATCTTGTTCCGTTCGTCTTTCATGACTTTACGCTTATCTTATTCTTGGCCAGCTCGGCCTCAACCATTAATCTAAGTCTCTTCCGGGCTTTCATCAGTTGTGTTTTGGAGGTGTTTTCACTGATTTCAAGCAGTTCGGCAATTTGCTGGTGCGACAGGTTTTCAAACACATACATATTGAAAACCATTCGGTAACCATCGGGCAATGACTGTATCATTTGCAGCAGTTTCTGCCATGGAATATAAGTCATATCTGACGAATCTGATTCCTCAGCAGCTTCGGCATCATTCAGACCGGCCTCCGTGCTGACAAAAAACTGCTTAAGGTAATCGCGCCGGAAGTTGATGGCTAAGTTAACAACCAGCCGCCTGAGCCATCCTTCAAAAGAACCTTTGAAACCAAAGGAGTCAAGTCGGCTGAAAATTTTAATAAAAGCTTCCTGCAAAAGGTCTTCTGCTTCGGCACGGTTGCGGGCATAACGCAGGCAAATGCCGAACAGTACCCCCGAAAATCGTTGGTACAACTCATATTGCGCCTGCTTATTGCCTGATAAACAGTCTTTTATTAATTTATCATCGCTCCGCATTCATTCCCTTATGAATATGCAGACACAAAAATAGCGCATGGGTTGCCTGCTTATGAAAAAAACATAGGTTTCAAACCAGTTTTACTGCCGGTACACAAATTGAATGCTGAAATTCCGTAAAGTTTCAGCGGGTGTCTCCTGAACCGGGGTTTGTTAAGATTTCCGGTTCAATGCAAATTACAAGATACGGATTAACTTTAACCAACTTAAGGGGGGCGAATTAAAACAGGATGTTGTTACAGCCATTGCATAAAAATAACATCCACTGTTCAACCCATCAATTCTCCTTAACTTTGCAGCATAAATTCCTGCGAATGAAACGTATCGCCATTTTTGCATCAGGCAGCGGCAGCAATGCCGAAAACATAGCCGGTTACTTTGAAAACAGTTCCAAAGCCAGGGTAGAAGCTTTTTACACAAACAATCCCAAAGCAATTGTGATTCAACGTGCTAAAAGGCTGAATATTCCGCTGGTCTTGTTCGACCGGGAAATGTTTTATGCGGGGGATGCGGTGTTGCGGGACCTACGTATCCGAAAAACCGATCTTATCGTATTGGCCGGTTTCCTGTGGCTGGTTCCGGGCAATCTTACCCGTGCCTTTTCAGGGAGAATAGTAAATATTCATCCGGCCCTGCTGCCGAAATTCGGGGGTAAGGGGATGTATGGAATGGCCGTGCATGAAGCGGTAATTGAAGCCGGCGAAAAAGAATCGGGAATCACCATTCATCTGATCGACGAGGTTTATGACCGCGGTAAAATCCTGCTGCAGGTAAAATGTCCGGTGCTGCCCGGCGATACACCTGAAGCCCTGGCCGAAAGGGTGCATCAGCTTGAATACGAGTACTACCCGAAGGCGATTGAGCAATTGCTTGGATAGGAGGGACATGGGACGCTGATGGAGGGGCCCTTCGACTCCGCTCAGGGACCGGGACGAGGGACGCTGAAGGAGGGGCGAGGGACGGCCTGCTCACTGAAAAGGAAAACTCTCCAGAGAGTGACAAGGGGACAAGGAGACGGGGTGAACGGGAGAGCGAGAGAAGATGAAAGTGAGAGGAAGATGTAAAAACAATCTTTGCGTCCTGGCGTCGTTGCGCGGGTCTTTTACGACAGACCTGAAGGGGACAAGGAGACGGGGAGACAAGGGGAAGATATTGCAGATTACCTTCGGTGAGCTCACTTCGGTCGGTTGCGGACTATCAGATTTCCTGCTGACAAGGAAGGTGCTGGATTATAGAATTTCTGATTAATAAAAATTCCTTAACCTCAACCTTAAGGCATAGGACCTGGGGCGGGAGGTTTTGATTGTAACGCCAACCAGTTAATAATCAGCAATCCGCAATTATTTCACTATCAGCAAATAGTAATTCTTTTTCCCCTTCTGCACCAGCAGGTATTTGCCGCTTAGCAACTGCGAGGCATCCGCGATAAACTCTTCACCCACTTTGGTTTTGTTTACCTGTACGCCTCCGTCTTTCAGCATGCGGCGGGCTTCGCCTTTTGAGGGGAAGATCGTGGTTTTATCGGCAACCAGGTCAACAATGCCGATTCCTGCTGACAGGTCGGCGGTGCTTATTTCGTATTGGGGTACGCCCTCAAAAACCGAAATAAGGGTTTCTTCATCCAGGCGGTGCAGGGCTTCGGCGGTTCCTTTGCCAAAGAGGATTTCGGAGGCTTCCACGGCCGAGACGTAATCGGCTTCGGAGTGGATGCGTATGGTGATATCCTTCGCCAGCGCCTTCTGCAGGATTCTGAGATGAGGAGCTGCCTGATGTTCGGCAATCATCGCATCAATTTCCTCTTTCCCATAAAGGGTGAAAATCCGGATGTATTTCTCGGCATCGGCATCGGAGGTGTTGAGCCAGAACTGGTAAAACCTGTACGGTGAAGTTCTGGCCGGGTCGAGCCAGACATTGCCCGTTTCCGTTTTCCCGAATTTGCCGCCATCGGCTTTGGTAATCAGCGGGCAGGTAAGTGCAAAGGCTTCCCCTCCGGTCTTACGCCGGATCAGCTCGGTACCGGTGGTGATGTTTCCCCACTGGTCTGAGCCGCCCATCTGCAATTTACAGTTGTTGTGCTGGTATAGATGCAGAAAATCATAACCCTGCACCAGCTGGTAGGTAAATTCGGTAAACGACATCCCTTCACCGGCTTCGCCCGTAAGGCGTTTTTTTACCGAGTCCTTCGCCATCATGTAGTTAACTGTGATGTGCTTGCCGACATCGCGGATAAAACTGAGAAAGGAAAAGTCCTTCATCCAGTCGTAATTGTTTACCATCTCTGCCCGGTTCGGAGCATCGGTATCAAAGTCGAGCAGCTTTCTGAGCTGTTTTTTCAGGCAGTCCTGGTTATGTCTTAAAGTTTCTTCGTCCAGCAGGTTGCGTTCCTCCGATTTTCCTGAAGGATCGCCGATCATCCCCGTAGCTCCGCCCACCAGCACGATGGGTTTATGCCCGCTGCGCTGCAGATGCTTCAGCATCATTACACCCACCAGATGGCCGATATGCAGCGAATCGGCTGTAGGATCAATCCCCACATATGCCGAAATCATCTCTTTATTAAGCAATTCCTCTGTCCCCGGCATTACGGTATGAATCATTCCGCGCCACTGCAATTCTTCAACAAAATTCATCTATTCCTTTTTTTGCAAATTTACGCTTATCCTGTCAATTGACAATAACGTACTGAAGTCGGATTCTTCCTGCTGTGTTGACCCAAATCAACCGATCGTATGGTTAATTCCTGAATGCGTATGTGTTAATCCGGTAAAAACATTCGAAGAGTGTATTTTCTTAGCTTTGCAGTATGATACTTGTCACCGGAGCCACTGGCCTTGTAGGTTCTTACCTGCTTTACAATTTATTACAGAAAGATGAGCCTGTAAGGGCATTGTTGTTTAATCAGAACAGTCTGAACCGCACACGCCGGATCTTTGAAAGCCTGGGTGCGGATGCCGGCGCCATGCTGGCAAAGGTAGAATGGGTGGAAGGTGATGTCCTGGATGTTCTTGCCATAGAAAAAGCGATGGAGGGGGTAAATAAGGTTTACCACTGTGCAGCCATAGTCTCTTTTGACCCCCGCGACCACGCGCAGATGATGAAAATCAATGTGGAAGGCACTGCCAATGTGGTCAATGCAGCCCTGGAAGCCGGGGTGGAGAAATTATGCCATGTCAGTTCCATTGCGGCTTTGGGAAGAACTGAGAACAGCCCTGTGATTGATGAAAAATCTCAGTTTAAAACAGGGAAATACAATTCAAAATATTCGCTCAGCAAGTATATGGCCGAGCGTGAGGTCTGGCGGGGGACTGCCGAAGGCCTGAACGCCGTAATCGTCAATCCTTCGATTATTTTGGGTTATGGTCATCCCGAAAAGGGAAGCACCAAGATGTTTACAACCATTTACAGTAATTCGCTTTTCTACGGACAGGGTATCAACGGATTTGTCGGGGTAGAGGATGTGGTACGTGCCATGACCGGCCTGATGGAGAGTCAGGTAAAAAACGAACGTTTTGTTGTCTCGGCCGGTGATTTCAGTTACAAAGAGGTGTTTTCAATGATTGCGCGGGGATTTGGAAAACCGGAGCCAAAATGGCCGGTACCTTCTTTTTTGTTGGAAATAGTATGGAGGTTTGAGTGGCTACGGGGCAAGCTTACCGGAGCGAAACCTTTGATTACCAGGGAAACAGCACGCACCTCAAGGGGTAATTATCAGTATGCTTCAAAGAAGCTCCACTGCACCCTCAAATTTGAATATACCCCTCTGGAGGATACGATAATGCGAACCTGCAGACTGATTAAGAACGACATTGAAAAGGGAAGGGCATAAAAAAGCCCCTGCTTTTGGGCAGAGGCTGATGCTGAATTTCTTTGGCGGGCTCAGCGTGCAGCCAGTGTTTTATACTGATCGAATTTTTCAAGAACTTCGCGCACAAAACGCTGGGTTTCGACTCCCTTAACTTTTCCGTATTTTACAACAGGGTCATTGTAATACTCAGGCTGCGACTTGGCGAGCAGGAAGTATTCCACATTGTCGTACCATACAGCAGGATTTTTCCCGTGCTTTTCTGCCAGGTTTTGAGCATCATATATATGTGCGATGCCGATGTTATAAGCTGCCAGGATAAATTTCTTTCTTTCTTCAGGATCGGGAACCCTTTCGCGGAAAGCATTATCGAGGTATTTTATCAGTTTTAACCCTGCGGTAACCTGTTCGGCGGCGGTGGAGTTTTCGTCCGCCCCAAACCGTTTGGCTGTATGCGGCATCAACTGCATCAGGCCAAATGCGCCACGGTGAGAAACGGCATCCATCTGAAATTTCGATTCCTTGTAGATCAGTGCAGCTACCAATCTCCAGTCCCAGTTAATGATCCGGCTGGTTTCACGCAGTAGGTCGTCATATTCTGAGATGGAATGTCTCTTAACCGAGTGACCAAGCGCAAGCCTTGCCTGCCGTGCATTCTTGTAGTATTTTGAGTAAGTATATGCAAATTCGCGGCTACCCGAGCGCTCTTCAATCCACTGATTAATGGTAACCAGCAGGTTAACGGCTCCCTTACGCACGGTCCACGAAATATCCAAATCCGGGCTGACGGGGGTGCTGACATCCAGATCATGATAGATTTGAGCCATGGCCCTGGCGGTGTGTTCAAAGGCAATTGTATATCCGGCCTCTTTCAGGGCCACCGCCTCGATCAGATCGGTGGTGGTGGTCTTTTCGATGCCTGTAATATCTGTACTGTAACCAGTGGCATGTTGTATGTCGCTGAGGTAAAATTGTTTGTATTTTCCGGCAGGTAACACAATGGTTTTTCCACTCAGCCCGGCAATATCTCTGATCAGTCCGGTTTCAACCCTGCGCATGGTAGGCATCCTGCGCCAATTGTCAGGTTTGCGCTGCACCAGCACCTGACGGGAGGTAAAGAGGGGTTTGGTAAACACGACATTGCTTCTGGAGACTGCTGTAAGCGGCAACTCCATTGCAATCAGGTCAACTTCGCGCTGTTTGAGGCAGAGCAGGGCCTTGTGGGGATCGGGCTCTACAATAAGTTCAAGTTCGACACCCAGATAGGATGCAAAACTCTTCAGCATTTCATATTGGTAACCCCTTTCTTCACCGCGGTCAGTAAAGTAGTTGAAGGGGTTATTATCGGTAAGGGCAATCAGTTTTCCGCGGTTTTTGATATCGAGCAACAAACCGCCCATGTCATCGGGACCGGCGAAATAGCCCCTGCGCTGGAAAGTGCAGGACTGTGGAATCAGCAGAATAAGCAGGAATATAAGTATGGTGCTGTATTGAAAGGATAATCGTTTAAGCATTATTGTTAATTTGGTGAATACCAGGCAGCTGCATGGGTTTTCCGGTAAGGGCAATGCCATGGGCTGCCATTTGTAACCATATCCTGAATCCAGGACGGAGCGTGTTTAACAATATGCGTGCCAAAATACACATTTGCAGCACAATAAGTGATTATTGGAAATGGCCGGATGGCTACAGGAATTGCTATCCGGGTATTTTGGGGCGGGAGTTTTTATTTGTCTGCCGCCTGCTCAGGTGGTCTTTCTGTAGCGCCAGACTGCCAGTGAAAGGATGGTAATGCCATAAAGGGCCAGGTAAATTAGGGGCTTTACAATGTCGTGAAGACCAGACCCTTTAAGCATAATCATCCGGATCATCCGGATGAAATATGCAATGGGATTGATTACATTAATGTTTTTGGCCCATTGAGGCATGCTTTCGACCGGTGTGAACAAACCACTCATTAGAATGAAAATTACCAGGAAAAACCAGGCCAGAAACATGGATTGCTGCTGTGTATTGGTGATGGTTGAAATAAAAAGTCCGAAGCCCATCACCACGATCAGGTAAACTGATGCAACAAGAAATATGAGGAGAATATTACCCAATATCGGAATATCGAAGAATAGGCGAGCCATAAGCAGACCGGCCGCGAGATCAAACAGGGCGATAATCCAGAAAGGAATCAGTTTTCCGGCAATAAACTGGTATTTCTTTATGGGCGTTACATTGATCTGTTCTATGGTACCTATCTCTTTTTCACGTACTACATTCATACCGGCCAGAAACATTCCGATAATCGTAACCAACAATACCAGAATTCCCGGGATCATATAGGTTTTGTAGTCCAGTTCCGGATTAAACCAATAGAGCCAGTTGATTTTAATGGAAGGCTGGGCTTGACGAACTGTTTCGGCAATAATACCGAGGTTATAATTGCCAATGATGGAAACAGTGTAAGCATTCATCAGGGCTGCAGCGCTTCCGTTGATGGCATCATTGATGATCTGAACCTTTGCAGGGCCCCCCTTTGCCAGGTTCTTTTCAAAACCCGGCAAGATACATATCATTTGATGTACTTTGCCTTTCCTGATGTTTTCCATGCCCTCTCCTGCATTGCTGCTTTCTCCTGCGATCTCGTAAAACGGGGATGATCTGAAGTGCTGTAAAAGGTTTCTGGAAGCAACGCTTTTATCATTATCAGTAATGTACAATCTGATTTCCTTTATCTCATAAGTTACTGCAAATGATAATATAAGTAACTGTATTACAGGCATAAAAAATATAATGGGCACCATCATTCTGTTACGGAAAACCTGGATAAACTCCTTCTGCACTATGTAGAAAATTGTCCTCATGTTGTGGAGTCTGATGATCAGGCAAGCCTGATTTTAAATTTGCGGATGCTGGCCAGTATGAAAACCGATGTCATAAATAGCAGGATAAGCGTTTCCTTCCAGAAATAGGTTATTCCGGACCCTTTCAACATGATTGATTTAATGATCAGGATAAACCACCGGGGGGGCATGGCCAGGCTAAGCCATTGCAGCACTTCAGGCATATTTTCAATCGGAAAGATAAATCCGGATAGCAAAATGGTAGGCAGCATCATGGCAAACATCGAAAGCATCATGGCTGTCTGCTGGTTGTTGGCAATGGTGGAGATAAAAATCCCCAGTGAAAGGGCCAGGATGATAAACAGTATGCTTTCCGCCAGCAGGAGGAGTACACTCCCTTTAACAGGGACTCCGAAGACATAGTAGCTGAGCAGCAGGATACTGATGGCGTTGATAAAGGAAAGCAGCACATAAGGGATGACTTTTCCGGCAATGATGTTAAAAGGTCTGAGCGGGGAAACCAGCAATACCTCCATGGTTCCCAGCTCCTTTTCCCTGGCAATTGAGATGGAAGTCATCATGGCTGATACCAGCATCAGCAATATTGTAATGATGCCGGGCACAAACATATAAACGCCTTTCAGTGCAGGATTATATATCATGCGGGGTTCGGCAATTATCAGGGGAATCCCGGATGTAGCCTGTTGCTCTCTGTTGAATTCACTGATGATGCCATTGGCATAATTTACAAGCATGCTGGCGGTGTTGGGGTCTGAGGCATCTGCGATCAGCTGTACGGTAGGGTGCTCCCCTCTTTCCATTTTTCCGGAAAAGTTATTTTCAAAGATGATGACCATCTTGCTTTCTCCTTTCCGGAAATTTTCAGCGATTTCCTCCTGTGAATTCAGGATTTCGCTTTCGATGAAGAAACCTGAAGCAAACAGTTTGTTTCTTATCGCATGGGTAACCGCATCGGGCGTCGGGTCAACTACGGACACTTTCGCATCGCGGATTTCATTGGTAATGGCAAAGCCAAAGAGCAACACCTGCACCAGGGGCATTCCGAAAAGGATGACCATTGACCGTACATCACGGAAAATATGAAGAAACTCTTTGATGATGAAGCGTTTCACAATGCAGGATTAATTGGTTTTTCGGGCCAGTTTCAGGAAAACTTCGTTCATGTTCTGAGCCTGGTATTTCGTTTTAAGCCTTTCAGGAGTGTCGAGTGCCTCTATTTTACCATCAACCATAATGGAAACGCGGGTACAATACTCAGCCTCATCCATGTAATGGGTGGTCACAAAAACAGTGATGCCGGAAGCCGCTGCTTCATGAATCATTTCCCAGAACTGCCGCCGGGTGATGGGATCCACACCTCCCGTAGGTTCATCCAGGAATACCAGCTCCGGTGTATGGAGAATTGAAACGGAAAAAGCCAGTTTTTGCCTGATGCCCAAGGGAAGTTCTGAGATAACCGTGTTCTCAAAATGTTTGATTCCCAGCCGTGTAAGCATATCCTGCGCACGTTCCATAATGACAGGCCGCTTTAAACCATAAATGCCACCGAAAAACCGGAAATTTTCAATAACGGTGAGGTCTTCATAAAGTGAGAAACGCTGACTCATGTAGCCGATGCGCCGCTTGATCTTCTCGGTTTCGGTATAAACATCATATCCCGCCACCCTGATTTTTCCGGAAGTAGGTCTGGATAAGCCGCATAAAATCCTGATAGCCGTTGTTTTGCCGGCTCCGTTGGCTCCGAGGAATCCGAATATTTCTCCTTTGCTAACGCTGAAGGTCAGGTCATCGTTGGCGATAAACCGGCCAAACCGCTTTACCATATTTTCGGCTTCAATGACCAGTCCGTTGCTGCTCATGATATTATTGTTTCATTTTTGACCACCCCGGATTGCTTCATCAGGTGTATAAAACAATCCTCAATGCCCGGATCGGCTTCCGAAACAGCTGTCACCATCATTCCTTTTTCTGATAGATATTCTTTAATGGCATAAGCATTTATCCGCCCTTTTTCCGCACTGACATGAACGGTATCGCCAAACATTTCGGCACTGAGGATGCCCTCAAACTCTTTCATAAGGCGGATGGCAGTCAGGGTATTGTTGCTTTTGATTTTAAACAGCTGATCGGGATAAGCACGGGTAATGCTTTCAGGTGTATCAATGGCCATTATTTCTCCATGTTGTATCAACGCTACCCGGTCGCAAAGCACGGCCTCATCCATATAGGGCGTTGCCACAAGAATGGTGATGTGCTCCTGTTTCAACCTGATCAGCATTTCCCAGAATTCGTGGCGCGATACGGCATCCACGCCGGTGGTTGGTTCATCCAAAATCAGTACCACAGGCTTATGAATCAATGCACAGCAAAGGGCCAGCTTCTGTTTCATTCCGCCTGAAAGTTTCCCGGCCCGCCGGTTGGCAAAAGGGGCTATCTGTTCATAAATATCCCTGATCAGGTAGTAATTCTCCTTGATGTTAACCCTGAAAATGCCTGCGAAAAACTGAAGGTTTTCAGCTACGGTCAGATCCTGATATAATGAAAACCTGCCCGGCATGTAACCAAGAATCTGACGTAGTTTTCTGTAATCCTTTACAACATCCAGCCCCTCAACCGATGCAGTGCCGTTATCGGGAAGCAGCAGGGTGGCGAGTATCCTGAAAAGGGAGGTTTTACCAGCCCCGTCGGGACCGATAAAACCGAATATTTCGCCCTTGCTTACCTTAAAACTTATTCCGGCAAGCGCTGTTGCCGATGCATAGTTTTTTGTGAGGTTTTCGCAGTCTATGGATACTTCCTTCGTCATTAAGTTATTTTCTCTGGGTTTCCTCCCTGGTCCATGTGGCGGTTTTGCCGAGTCCCATCCATGCCTTGCCGATATATCCCCTCACATGCATCTTGTTTCCCTCCAGTTTCATAAAACTGTTGTATGTTTTACCACTGCTGGGATTATAAATGGTTCCTCCGCTCCATTCATTCTCTTCCGCGTCATAGGTAAAGTTCTTCAGGATTTGTAATCCCATAATTTTGCGTTGTTTCAACTTTGTGTCCGGATTGTGCTTGTCAAATTTCTCTTTGCCGTCAGTTTCGCGTGGCTCTTTCAGCCAGACAATTTCACCAAAGTATTTACCATTGGCGCCTTTAAAAATTCTTACCTGCGACTTTTCTTTTCCTGTTTCATCGTCGTAGGTCAGGTAATATCCGACGACCCTGTCGGCTTTTGACTGTGCTTTCAGAATTGAAGGGACTGAAACGGCCAGCATCAGGCCGGTAAACATCAGGATTCTTTTCATGTGTTGTGGTGTTTTGAATGAATAATTACCGAAGATAATCATTTATTGAAGTTAACTTCGGCAGGCATAGATATTTTCAGACTACCATCGTTAGGTACGCTTAATTTAACGGCATAAACCAGGTTAACCCTTTCTTCCCTGGTCTGTATAATTTTCGGTGTAAACTCCGCGGTGGGTGATATCCAGTTCACCTTTCCCTTAAGCCTGGCCGGCCCTTCGGGGGTGTCTATCAGCACCTCGGCCTCCTGCCCTGTTTTTACCTGTGAAAGCATATCTCCACTGATATAGACCCTTAAGTCCATGGTTTTCAGATCCGCAATTTTATATAAGGGTTTTCCGAAGGCAGTGATTTCACCAGCCTCGGCAAACCTGTTCAGCACAGTGCCTGAAACAGGGTTGATGATATAGCAACGTTTCAGGGCTTCCGCGACCTGTGCCAGTTGGGCGTCGATTACAGCCAGTTCATCGGCCAGGTTAACTAACTGGGATTTAACAGTTTCAATCTGGCGGTCGAGTACCTCAATGGCACCCGAGACTTCGTCAAATTGCTTCGGCGTAGCTGCCTCTTCTTTCAGCAGGTTTTCAATCCTGCGTTTATCGGTCATCAGATTGGCTTTTTGCTGCCTGTAAACTTCCGCCTGAGCGCTGATGTTGGAGGCTTTTCCGGCAACGGCACGGCGCTGGGCCAGCATCTGCAACCGGCGATAATGAAGGTCGGTGGTATCTATCAGGCCTGTGGTGTCTCCTGCCCTCAATACCTCCCCTTCGATGACAGAAAGCATCAGGATTCGACCGTTCGATTCAGCGGAAATAACTGTTTCTACCGCTTCAAAATTTCCGTATGCATCAGCGCGCTGGTGCCTGTTGTTGCATGAAGCCATCAGGATAACTGAAAGAATTAAGGAGATTGATAGTTGTGTTGGTCTCATTTTTCCACGACTTTTCTTGGTTATTATTTCAGGTAACCCATTGCACTGATGTAATTAAGCCTGGATTGCTGAAGCTGTATTTTATGAAGTTCCATATTTAGTTCTGCCTTTGTCAGTGCATTTTGTTCAGTCAGGTACTCGGATGAAGTAATCATGCCCTGGTCGAGTCGGGCTGCGGCAGTCATCGCTACTTTTTTCCTGAGCTCAACAATCCGGTAGTCGGCAGCGATCAGGTTTTCGATGCGCAGAATTTCCTGTTTCAGCCTGTTAAGGGCGATGCGTTGAGACATTTCGAATGCTTCTTTTCGGGTATCTATTATTTGCTGCTGAACGGACAGCACCGACTGATCATTCCGGTGTTGGTTCCAGTCCCAGAATTTCCACGAAAGCCTTGCGCCCAGCATCGCATAGGGCTCAAAGTCGTTTGAAAGCATGTTGAGCCCCGGCCGGCCATATCCCAGGGTTGTAAAAGCAGCTAAACGGGGCATCACCCTGATTCCTGTCAGGGAAATCTGCCGGGAAATTTTCTCCTGCTGCATGCCAAAAATCAGATATTCGGGCCGTGCCTTTGTGTCATACACAGACAGCGGGAGATCCTCATAAACCGGAAGAATCAGCCTTGTTTCCGGTCCGGTATTCAACCCGGTAAGTTCACCAAGTCTGTAGAGCCCTGCAGCCTTGTTGTATCGCAAATCGGTAAGGGCTTGTTCTATTCCTGCAATTTCGGCATCCAGCACATCGGCGTTGGATGGAAGTATGGTTCCGTTGCTGATCCCTGCCCTCAGCACAGCAAGCCTGGTGTAAAGTTCATCCATGGCCAGAATTAGCAGTTTTTCATTGGCCTGGGACTGCAAAATACTGAAATACAATTGATTAATGTTTTCTTTTAAGCGATAGTTCTCAGCATCCACACCGGCAAGTTCAATCTGCATGCTGCTTGCTTCCAGTTCTTTCTGCCGCCTGACGGAACCCCCGTCCCATATCAGTTGATTTATATCCAGATAAATTTTGTAATTATCATTTGAAACCGCTGGTATCTCAATACCTGGTAAGGAAACAGGAATACTGGTAACTTCCGATTGCCATGATGCCTGGCCATAAAGACCGGTTTGAGGGAGATAGTTGCTACCTATGGATTTTGACTGAAGCCTGAAAGCCTCCTCAAACAGTATTTTTTGTTTCGAAAGCGGATTGTTTGCAACAGCCATGCGGTGACAGGAGTCAAGGGTCAGTACCTGTGCTTCCAGGGTATTTGTGTGGCAAAACAACAGCAGCGCTCCCGATAACGTCAGTAAAGGCGTTTTCATTGGATTGGTTTTAAGGATTGAATAATAGTTTCAGGAACTATTCTTTTTCGTTCCTCAATAAACTTTGTATAATGAACCTCGTCCATTCCTGCGACGCTCATCAGCACCGGTCTTGCAATGAATGGAAATATCGTCATCGATATAAGGTTGGCAATCAGGTGCTCAGGCTTTACCGGCCGGATGATGCCTGCTGCAACCTCAGACTCAATCTGACTGCGGATAAGGTTCATATCTATCCCGATATCCCTCATGTTACCAACCAGCCGTTGCGGGTTTAATCGGAGTTCATATAAGACAAATCCCGCTATTTCAGGATTATTTGTCAAAATATCAATGTATTGACAGACGAACAGCGGGATTTTTTCAAACAGTGGAAGATCAGCTGTTAGTATATTTGTAAGACCCGGGAAAAGGGTTTTTAACACATCCCCGAAAACGCCTTCAAAGAGTTTATCCTTATTCCGGAAATAATAGTGAAGCAAGGCCTTGTTTATTCCGGCCTCATCAGCAATTTCCTGCATCCGTGCACCATTATAGCCTTTTAAGGTAAACACCTTTCTGGCTGCCCGGAATATCAGTTGCTCTGTATTTTGATCCAAATCAGTCATTTATAAATCAGGGGAACAATTTAACCATATACTTTAACCAATTGGTCAAATGTAAAGCAAAAGAAAAGCGGTTTGCAAGTTTTTTTTTAAAAAAATGCAGGCCGCTTTATATAACCTTAATTTTCAGTAAATTTAAAGGACAGCAGAATGGCCTGAACCTGTTTCAGGTAATCATATTTGGGTTCATTGGGTGCATAGACATAACCATCCAACCCGATTACCAGATTATTCTTTTTGTCCACAAAAGTGTAGTTGATAAATGGTCCGCCCATAAAATCCTTTCTTACCTCCCAGAGTCCCCTCATTTCAATGGCCGGTTCTTCTTTCAGGGTTATGGTTCTGGATTGGGGAATAATAAACTCGTCTGCAATGACCATATAAGAACTGTCGCTGGGGCCTGGTATAAAAAGTTGGGTAAACTGATTTCTGACAGATTTGATTTTCAGCGGGTTGAATGCCACTGTATCGGTATATGGATAGGAATAGATTAATAGGCCCTGACTCATTACGTTGGTTTCGCGCCTGAGCCAGATGAAGTTATCTTTTTGAACAGCAACATAATAGTCAGCCGGAATATTCATGTCGAGATTGAACACTTTTTTTATGCTTTCACTGGCTTTAAGGTTCAGGCTCTTTGAATAAAGGGCCTGGAGACGTTCAATTTCAGCATTATCGTAGAGATTCAGGATTTCGCTGCTTCTTTCTGCAAAAATTTCTTTAATTCCTTCAATGGTTGGTGAGGAAATCTTTACCACGCGCTGGGGGCTGGCCCAGATATCGCGCCTCAGTTCAGCCTGAGGTTTGGCAAGGGCGCTGTCGATGGTAATAATCAATACATTGCGGTGTATTTTAAGTAATCTCCCGAATTCATCCTCCTTGATCTGTACCAGTTTATAAAAAGGTTCCGGCTGAGGCAGGCCCGGAACCGGTCTGCTGAAAAAAGCGCGGATAGAGTCCCCTGCTGAACTTTTCCAAAGGTTGTTCTCCGATACGACGACGATCTCAGAAGGCTTACCGGTAGAGGAAGGTTTCATGGTCTTGCCCTCATGCCTGCATGATAAAACCGTGAAAGATAACCCGATTAAAAGGAGGAGCTGAAAAAAAAATCCAATGGTTTTTTTCATGGTAGTTACAATGAAGTTAGTTCAATATATACCGGAAATTCAGGAGTTTGAGTCATAACGCAGGATGATTCAATTTATTGAACGATTTATAAACAACCTGAAAAATATTCCCGGAAAAAACTTTAAAGCGAGCCAAACCTGTTTAAAAGGTAATATCAGGAGACCACGGTGACCTTTATTTTCTGTCCGGGTTTTAATTGTTTCTCGTTGGTGATATTGTTTAGCCGTTTAATATCCTCAACCGTAACGCCCTCATGCTGATTGGCAATTTTCCAGAGAGTATCTCCCTGCTGAACGGTGTAATATTTGAATACCGTATTCTTTTCCTTTGTTTTCTGATGATTATCTGCCACCGCTTGTCCTGAAGTTTCTGTTATCTCGGTTGTTCCGACAATAAGCCTTGCTCCGGCCTGAATAATACTACCTTTCAGGTTGTTAAGCCGCTGAATTTCTGCAATGCTGGTATTATATTTACCTGCGATACGACCCAGGGTTTCGCCCCGTTTCACCCGGTGATATATATTTTCCCTTCGAACAATAATTTCTGGTTCTGCACCGGCAGAGTCGGTGGCTGTTATGGTTGCGACCGCTTCAGCGCTGGTATTATTTGGTGTAGTTTCCTGTGTGGATGCGGTCTGGGCAGCAGTTTGTTGTGCAGGAGCAGGCTTTGGTTTTGCCTGTGCGTATGTTACCTGTTCAAAACTTTCAGGTCTGACGATCAGGCGCTGGCCGATCTGAATATTGGTTGACCTCAGCCTGTTCCACTTTTTCAGATCGTTGACCGAACAACGGTATTTCCGGGCAATTACTCCAAGACTTTCCCCTCGTTTAACCTTATGGTATTCCGCCTGAGTTACTGTTTTCATCATTGCGAGCACCTGTTCCTTTTCAATTTCGGCCTGGGAACGATAGGCATATAACTGGGCTTCGTTGTTGACAAAATCTGCTATATTCTTTTTCTGAAGCCGCAGCACATAAGTGTTTTCTTTGGTGGCGGGAATAATTCTGCTCTTATAGGCCGGATTCAGAAATTCAATTTCTTCAACAGGAATATTCAACAGTGTTGATATCTGATTGAATGACAAAACATCCTTTACAATAACCGTATCAATTTCAAAATGATGGAAGAGGGGCTGAACCGGCCGGAGATTATGTTCGGCAGCGTAAGACATCACATAATTGACCGCTATGAAAGCGGGGACATAACCTCTGGTTTCAAGGGGAAGAAAGGGACGGATCTGCCAGAAATCCATTTTACCTCCTGAGCGGCGTATGGCCTTGTTTACATTTCCGGCGCCTGAATTGTAGGCAGCCAGCACCAGCAGCCAGTCGTTGTACATCTTATACAGATCATTCATATGCTCACAGGCAGCAATGGTCGATTTCAGGGGGTCACGGCGGTCATCAACCAGCGAGGTAACCTTCAGATTGTAGGCTTTTCCGGTACCATACATAAACTGCCACAACCCTGTTGCTCCGACCCTGGACTTCGCTACCGGGTTCAGCGCAGATTCTACAATTGCAAGGTATTTGAGTTCCAATGGCATATTAAACCTGTCGAGGTGTTCCTCAAACATCGGAAAGTAGATCTGTGCCAGACCCATTACCCGCTCCATGAGTCCTCGTTTTTTTACGGCATAAAGCTCAATATAATCCTTTACGTATTGGTTATAGGTTAAATTGATCGGCGAGGCTGCATCCAGCTTTTTAAGGCGGTTGTAATAGACAGAATCTGCATACACCGGAACAAATCCCGGGGTAAAGCCAAAGACGTTTTTCAGGGTTTCATCAGAGGGACACTCAAATCCCTCAAAGTATCTCAGGCCGGCAAGGCTATCAAGCGATGCAGCAATAAAATCATCTTTGATAAATTCAAAGGCCGACTGGCTGGTATCGGCCGGGGCAGGAATATCCTGACTGAAAAGATCAATTGTTGGAAAAAGGCAGCATACCGCGATCAGGATGCCAGAGAATCTTATAATCTTCATTATTAAATGTTTATTCCTGATTACACACACAGGAATGTGAAAGGCCATTCCACTGTTTCAGAGATATAGCCTGACAATCATATAGTTATCTGGAAATTTCCAAGCCCCTGTATTGTGCAAAACATGTCCCGTTGCAAAAATAAGGTATAATAAACCAATTCCCTGATTTTTTAACACATTTTTAAATGCATTCAGTTTATTATTCTGGTATTAAGTTGCCGTTAAGGATAAATTTTACAGCCATATTAAACTGAACCCTGACCGGTTTTCCCCTTTGTTTTCCGGGCATCCATTTGGGCATAGCCCTGATTACGCGCACGGCTTCCTCATCGCAACCTCCCCCGATACCACGGAGGACCCGTACATCATTGATTGCACCATTGCGTTCAACGACAAAAGTAACGTAAACGGTTCCCTGTATGCTGCTTTCACGCGCCAATTGAGGATATCTGATATTCTGTTGCAAAAAACGGATTCTGGCTTCTTCGCCACCCGGAAAGACAGGGGCCTCTTCTACAACCATAAAAACTTCAGCTTCTGCAACTTCCGCTTCCATATCAACTTCCGCAGCTTTATTTCCTTTCATTCTCTTATTTTCCGAAAGCTGAACACCTTCAATATAAATCGTTTCAGCTTCCTGAACCGGCAGTGGCTCTGCAACTGCATATCCCTCGCTTTTCCGAATGGAAGGCTCCTGAAGTTTTTTGACATCCAGCGGGGGCATCCGCTCAGTAGTAATATATTCTTCTTCGGAAGCTGGCATCTCTGCATCAATTTCGATATTATCGCTTACAATTTCAATGGCATCGGTTGCTTTCGTCTGCGGTATTCCAACGGATGGATGTTGCTCATCCTTTATGGCCACGGGTGAAGCGGGGGCAGGCAGCGCTTCGGCTGAGTCAGCCGGTTCAGCGGGTAAGGCGGTTACGGCCGTGGTGTTTTCCTTTTCAATGGCAGTAGCAAATTCACGTTGCTTTCCGGTTTTGTAGATTTCGAAAAAGAACCACCCGCCCGTAACGGCAATTATTAATACTACGGAGGCAGCCAGCAGCATGGACTTATGTCTGCTGAAAAATCCTGCTTTTTTTGGATTTTCAGTGGATTTGTTTTGAGCCTTGTTGCCGGCATTCCGGCTGTCACGCAGAATTGAATCACTGAATTCGCGTATCTCTTTCTGGCTGAGCCTGGGGAAACGGGGCCCTTCAAAGTTGGCGGGAACCGATGGCATCGCTTCCTTATTAACGCTTTCGGGCACCTCTGCCTTCATTTGGCTGAATGAAGCATCCAGCGTCGCCAGGTCTTCATTGAACTCAACAGGTATGGAAAAGCGGTAGCCCTCCACCGCCAGCGCGCACATTTCGCAATGCTCCAGATGATCATTAACCAAAGCGGTTTCTGCAGCGTTGAGGTTGCCCTGAACGTAAAATGCCAAGCCTTCCGGACTGAGGCATCCCGAAGGTGTGAATATTTTATAATCAGGTTTGTTTTCCATATCCCGTTCAGTATGCTGATTTCTCCAGGGCATTTTTCAGATTCCTTTTGCCGTTCTGAATGTGACTTTTCACTTCCATGGCCGTAAATCCTGTTAACTGTTCTATCTCATGATATGATTTTTCGTCAAAATAGAACAGCAGAATACATTGCTGCTGCCCTGGAGGAAGATTTTCAACTGCCAGGTGAAGCCTGCGGATTTTCTCTTCGGTTTCATCATCAGTACTAAGATGCTGAGAACCCAGTTTTTCCATAATTTCACCCATCAGATTTGCTTCCCATCCCAGCTTAAATCCTTCCTTTCGTTGTTCGCGCAGCTTCATGGCGCAATGTGACCGCGTAACTGTATATAACCAGGATTTAAAATTGGTAACCTCATATTTGCGAAGTGCCCGGAAAAGCTTTTCAAAGACTTCCATGGCCGCATCCCTTGCATCATCCCGGTTTCCGAGGTATTTCAAACATACCCCCAATACAAGATGTGAATACCTGCGGAACAACTCCCCTATGATCTCCTGATTTCCTGACTGACGGAAAAATCCGGCCAGCTCCTCATCGCTCAGATGATCGCTCAGCTTGCCTTCCGTCAGGGGAATCCTCATATGATCAGTGATTTTTTACAAATGTAACGATTGCTGATCAATTTCAGTGCCAAGCTTTTATTGAAATTTTCTGTGCTTTTTCCCTGTTTGCTATGGAAAATGACAACATCCTGCATCTACTCTTTAAATTAAGTTCTTACCCTCAAAATCCTTTTGCCATGGAAACACGTAAAAACAGTAACGCCGATCTTGAGAGAAAGCGTTTTGTATTTCTGCAGCTGGGGCTGATTCTCTCATTGGGTGTCGTGCTTGCAGCTTTCGAGTGGAAAACCCCTGATGCGGGTAACATTGACCTGCCCCCCCGGACTTACTCAGAGCCGGAAATGGAAATCATCGACATTATTCCCGTCAAAAAGGAACTACCAAAGCCGGTCAACACCACCCTGATCCGGGAGGTAGACAACCTGGCTGAAGATTTGCCGGAGATTGAAATAGAAATTGAAACCGATCCGCTGGAGTTTATTCCTCCTTTCGAATTACCCGGTCGCCTGCCCGATGAAGAAACTGTTGAGGAACAGTTACCATTCGTAATTGTTGAGAAAATGCCGCAGTTTCCCGGTGGTGAGGCCGGACTGATGAGGTATCTGGCGGAAAATATCAGGTACCCGGGTCCTGCCAGAGAAGCAGGTATTTCGGGAACCGTTTACATCACTTTTGTGGTTGAGCCTGACGGTCGCGTTACCTCCGTGAAAATCCTGCGTGGTCTCCCGGGTGGGTGCAGCGAGGAAGCGGAAAGGGTAGTGAAAATGATGCCGGACTGGGAACCCGGGCGTCAGGCCGGAAAAGCCGTGCGGGTGGCTTTGAACCTGCCGGTGGTGTTCAGGTTGATTCAGTAAACCGGGCGGACAGACTTTTAATATTCCCGGTCCTCCTCAGGGGCTCTATCCCGGAGCCCTGCTTTCTGGTCCTTTTAAGGGTGTTCTGCATCAGGCCAAAACAATGGCCTTATCCGGAGTATGTCACAGACTTAATCTATTTTCAAATTTATAAAAATTTACAGCAATGAAAATCAACACATTAAACAAAATATTCCGTCACGGAATGGCAGGGCTCTCCGCAATGTATTTTCTGGGCTTACCTACCGGTGCTCAGGCCCAGACATTTATACCCGGTCATGCAGAGGTGCCGTATTTTGAAGTTCCCGGAGGGGCAACGGAGGTGCTGCCATTAAAGTCTACATCGGCTAAAGTGCGTATTGCCGGGGTGATTGCCCATGTAACCGTAAGTCAGGTTTATCAGAATCGCGGCAATCAGCCCGTTGAAGCGGTGTATGTATTTCCGGGGTCCACCCGCTCGGCCGTACACGCCATGCAGATGAAAATCGGCAGCCGTACCATTACTGCAAGGATTGAAACCCGCGATCAGGCGCAAAAAGATTACAATGCCGCGGTAAAGAAAGGCAGGACTGCCTCGCTGCTGGAGCAACAGCGGCCCAATGTCTTCGAAATGCATGTGGGTAATATAATGCCCGGTGATTTGGTGGAGGTTGAAATTGCTTATACCGAAACCCTGCAGCAACGCGAAGGGGTTTATGAATTTGTTTACCCCACGGTGGTGGGCCCCCGGTACCATAAAGGCAGCAGCGAAGGAAACGGCGGACCGGAGTGGAACGCCAATCCCTGGCTGAAGGAAGGGGAACTTCCGGCTTATACCTTCGACCTGGATTGCAGCATCATCTCGGGCCTGCCCCTTAGGGAGGTCAGGTGTACTTCGCACCAGGTTGAGGTGGACTACAAAGACCGGAATTCAGCTTCGGTCAAGATGGGAAACAGCGAATTACACGGTGGCAACAGAGACTTCATCCTTCAGTATCGTCTCGGGGGCGAAGGCGTGGAAAGCGGCGTCTGGCTCTACAGTGACGGAAAAGAAAACTTTTTCATGGCCAGCATTCAGCCACCGGCCCGGATGGAGTCCGAAATGATTCCTCCCCGTGAATACATATTTATTGTGGATGTGTCCGGATCGATGTACGGATTCCCGCTGCAGGTTTCCAAAAAGCTGATATCCGGGTTGCTGAATGGACTGAAGTCTTCCGATCAGTTTAACATACTTTTCTTTTCCGGAGGTTCGGCTCAATTTGCCCGGCAATCGGTAGCCGCAACAGGTGAAAACATCACTGCTGCGCTCAGGATGTTGGATGGTCAGCAGGGAGGAGGAGGCACAGAGTTGCTTCCCGCCCTGAAACAGGCATTGTCCATGAAATCGTCCGGAAATTATGCACGTACATTTGTGATTGCCACCGACGGTTACGTTACCGTGGAAAAAGAGGCTTTCGAGCTGATCCGCACCAGCCTGAATGAAGCCAGTTTCTTCAGCTTCGGCATCGGCAGCTCGGTAAACCGTTATCTTATCGAAGGGCTGGCCCATGCCGGAGCCGGCGAGTCATGTATTATAACCAGCGAGCAGGAAGCTACCGAGAAGGCCGGCAGTTTTCTGAAGTACATCAGCTCACCCCTGCTTACCGGGGTTAACATCGCCTTCAATGAATTTATGGTTGATGAGCCGGAACCGGCTTCGGTGCCCGACTTATTTGCCTCTCGCCCGGTGGTGATTTTCGGTAAATACCGCGGCAAACCGCAGGGGAGTATCGTGCTATCCGGAAAGACCGGGAAAGGCGATTATGAGGTACGTATTCCGCTTAGCCGGGCTGTTTCATCCTCTGATAATGAAGCCATTAAATACCTGTGGGCCAGGGAGCAGATCCGCCGGGTTGATGATTATACAGGAGGCTTTGAAGGAGTGCCGTTCGAGGTGGAAGAAAAGGTGACCAAACTGGGGCTGGACTATAACCTGCTTACCAACTATACCTCTTTTCTCGCGGTCGACAGTATGATAAGAAACGACGGCAGCCCTGTTGTTACCGTACGTCAGCCCCTGCCCCTGCCTGAAGGAGTCAGTGATTTTGCTGTTGCGCAGCATGTTTCAGGCGTTCGCCTGAGCCGTTACAACAAGGCTGAGCATGCATCCATGGGTTATGCAGTGTGCGAAGTGGTTAGCATAGATATGGAAGATACTGAGGTGCTGGATCTGGCAAAGGTAGATACAAAACCTTCTTTCAGGGGCGGGGTGCAGGCACTTGAGTGTTTTCTGAAAAAAAACCTGAAAATCCCGGCACTGGCCTTGCAGAAAGGCATCAGTGGTGATGTTATTGTCGAATTTGTGGTTAATAAAAACGGCAACCTTAACAGCTTCCGTGTAGTGAAATCGCTGGGTTATGGCTGCGATGAAGAAGCCCTGCGCGTAATTCGCCTGATGCCTGCATGGAACCCCGGAAAGCAATCAGGCCGGAAGGTAAAAACGAAGATGTTGCTGACGGTGAAATTTGGTGGAGTTTAATGCTTTAAGCAGTTTTCTCCTGGCAGATGATCAAAAAGGCTGTTTCAAAACCCATCATCAGTTTTGAAGCAGCCTTCTTATTTTTTTTGGCTATGCTCAGTTGCTTTGTTTTCTGTATGCGGCTTTATGGATATCAGAAACTGAGTTGAGTTTACGGGGCGGATTCAGGTGTTTTCCGAGAAAGCGGTAAATTTTCAGCCTGATTTCCTTGGCGGTTCTGGTGTCGATGCGGTCGAAGGAGTGGCCGCCCTCAACATCCTGAAATATCTCGTATTCAAACTTCTTACCTTCTGCTTTCAGCGATTTGATCAGGTGTTCCACTTCCAGCACATTTACATCATCGTCGTTGGTGTTGGTGTGGATCAGCAGGGGCGTTTTCAGTTTGTGTGCATTCCAGGCAGGAGAACGGCGGCGGTATTCCTCCACGTTTTCCTGGGCTGTTTGACCCAGATGATAATTCGCGGAGTAAAGTGCCCTGTACTCATCATCGTAATAACCCATTCTGGCAATCAGATCGCTGACGGGAACCCCGGCAAAACAAACATTGAAAGCGTCAGGATAGTTGAAAACATTCATCAGCGCGATCAGCCCTCCGTGGCTCCAGCCGATAATGCCCACCCTCGAAGCATCTACCATTTCATAATTTTCCACCATATGATCGCGGGCCGCCTTTGCGTCTTCAATTTCAAGTCCGCCATAGTCAATCTTCATCCAGAAACTCTTTCCATAGCCGGTGCTTCCGCGGTATTCGGGCGCAACCACGATATAGCCCTGGGCCATCAGTTCGCGGATAATGTGGGTATGATAAGTGGTAAAATCTGCATGCACGCCGCCGTGGGGCAGCACAATCAGGGGGTATTTGTCACCGGGGTTGATCCACCTTGGAATGAAGACATAGCAGTAAAATTTCAGCGGATTGCCGGCGCCCATCGCGGTGGGGTTTTTTACCCGCGCCGGGGGAGGGCCGGTAATGTATATTTTATCGATATAAGCCACATCCCCTACCCGCTGATACCAGAGGATATCATCAATACCTTTGGCCAGTTCGTCGAAACGGTGTTCAAGGTCGTTGATCTTTTGCATCAGTTCGGCAGGTGATGGTTCCGTTTGCTGAGCGGCCAGATCTGCCATGCAACCTGTCAGCAGAATGGCAAACAGTGCCGGTAATAAGTATTTCTTATAATTCATGGGACATGGTTTTGATCCAAACAAAATTAACACTTTCTGCTTTTAAAGGTATCCAACCCCCGGTCAGCAATCTGTAATTCAGGATTCCCTTGATTTGGTTTGATGAAATTCGGGATTTATTTACCTGTTTTCATCATAAATCAGCATACATATTAGTAAGCAAACTGTTCACTGTCAGATTATATATTACAGATAACATATATAATTATAAGAATGTGATAATCAAAGCCTTAATTAGACTGATTATATATAACAAAATCTCGGATAAATTCGCCGATTTGCTTCATTAGTAACAAATTAGTCTATACTTTTGCCGCAAAATTCAAATTGTATGAAACCTACACATATTGAACACATTGGTATCGCGGTAAAGAGCCTCGAGGAGAGCATTCCTTACTATGAAAAGGTGCTCGGACTGGAATGTTACGCCGTTGAGGAGGTTAAGGACCAAAAGGTAAAGACGGCATTTTTCATGGTTGGGCAAACCAAGCTGGAACTGCTTGAATCCACTGATCCTGAAGGGCCGATAGGCAAATTTATCGAAAAAAAGGGCGAGGGCATCCACCATATCGCTTTTGCTGTAGAGAATGTTTCAGGTATGCTTGAGCATGCAGCCGCCAATGGCGTACAGCTGATCGACAAGCAGCCCAGACGCGGAGCCGAGGGGCTCGACATTGCCTTTATACATCCGAAGTCGACCTTTGGTGTACTCACCGAGTTTTGCATGCATCCCGAGAAATAAAAATCACCCGAAATAGTAACGAAACGCACGCATTGCATGGATTTCATCCGATGCGTGTGTTTAATTAAAACCCAATTCACAAATGTCTTTTGAAAGTAAAATTAAGGAGCTCCTCGAAAAGAGGGAGCTGGCTAAGTTAGGCGGAGGCCAGAAAAGGATTGACGCCCAGCACGCCAAGGGAAAGTTGACTGCCCGTGAACGCATTGAACTGCTTTTAGATGAGGGCAGCTTTGAGGAGTACGACATGTTTGTTACACACCGCTGCACCAATTTCGGCATTGAGAAGCAGGAATTTTTATCCGACGGCGTGGTAACCGGACATGGAACCATTGATGGCAGGGTAGTTTATGTATTTTCACAGGATTTCACTGTTTTCGGCGGTTCGCTTTCAGAGGCATTTGCCAATAAGATCTGTAAGGTGATGGATCAGGCCATGAAGGTGGGTGCTCCGCTTATCGGCATCAACGATTCAGGTGGTGCCCGCATTCAGGAAGGCGTAAACAGTCTGGCGGGATATGCCGAGATCTTCGAACGCAACATTCTTGCGTCAGGAGTTATCCCTCAGATCTCTGCCATTTTTGGCCCCTGTGCCGGTGGTGCGGTATATTCACCTGCACTTACCGACTTTATCCTGATGAGCAAGGGCACCTCAAATATGTTTGTTACCGGCCCTAAAGTGGTAAAAACTGTTACCGGCGAGGTCGTAACCGAGGAGGAGCTTGGCGGAGCCATGGTACACGGTTCAAAATCCGGCATTTCGCATTTTGTGGCAGAGGATGAGAAGGAAGGCATTGCACTGATCCGTAAACTGGTCAGTTACCTTCCCCAGAATAATCTTGAAGATCCGCCTGTATTTCCGTGCACTGACCCTATTGACAGGCTTGAGGATTCCCTCAATTATATTATCCCGGATAATCCGAATAAGCCTTACGATGTAAAAGACATCATTCATTCCATTGTTGATCAGAATGAATTCCTTGAAATCCAGCGCCATTATGCACCCAATATCGTGATTGGTTTTGCACGCTTCAATGGTATGCCGGCAGGTATTGTTGCCAACCAGCCCAACTACCTGGCAGGGGTACTGGATATCAATGCATCCCGCAAGGCAGCCCGCTTTGTACGTTTCTGTGATGCATTCAATATTCCTATCCTTACGCTGGTTGACGTTCCGGGCTTCCTGCCGGGCACAGCCCAGGAATACGGCGGAATCATTATCCACGGAGCCAAGCTGCTCTATGCTTACGGTGAAGCTACTGTTCCCAAGGTTACGGTGGTGCTGCGCAAAGCATACGGAGGCGCATACTGCGTGATGAGTTCCAAGCACTTACGGGGGGATATCAACTATGCATGGCCGGGTGCCGAGATTGCGGTGATGGGACCCAAAGGTGCCATTGAGGTGCTGCAGAACAAGAAACTGGCCGAGATTGCCGATCCTAAGGAGCGCGAGGAGTTCATCCTTAAAAGTGAGGAAGAATACAAAGATAAGTTTGCCAATCCTTACAATGCGGCAAAATACGGTTACATTGACGATGTTATCGAGCCCCGTAATACACGGTTTCGCATTATCAGGGCATTCCAGGCTCTGGCCACCAAAAAGGACGTGAACCCGCCCAAGAAACATTCGAATTTACCATTATAAACAGCCATGGCAGAAATGAAAAAAACAATAAACATTGCCCGTGCGGTTTTAGCGCTGGCCATGGTGTTGATTCTCGGCCACGGTTACGCGCAAAGCTCCCTTGACCTCAGGATCAATGAGGTGCTGGTTATCAACGATTCGAATTACGTTGACAGCTATGGAAGGCGTAATGGCTGGATAGAAATTTTCAACACAGCATACAATACGGTGGATATTGGCGGGATGTACCTGACGGACGATCCGGCAAATCCAACCAAATACTGGATTCCCAAAGGCGATCCGATTACCAGCATTGCCCCGAGAAACTATGTCCTGTTTTTTGCCGACAGCATGCCCACCAGGGGAATTCAGCATCTGAATTTCAAGCTGAAGGAAGGCGGTTCCCTGGCCCTGTTCGAATCGAACGGCAGAACTATGATTGATGCGGTAAAACTGGGTCCCCAGAAACCTGATGTATCTTACGGAAGACTTGAGGACGGAGGCGTTGAATGGGGATTTCTGAAAAAAACTACTCCCGGGGCAAATAATTATACCGGGGTGGTTGTAACTGCAGGTGAGAAATTCGGAGCAATGGATCCGTTCGGGGTTGGGATGGCTGTGATTGCCATGTCGGTGGTATTCTCAGCGCTTATCCTGCTTTATATTGTGTTTAAGAATACCAAGAAGATTTACGGTATCAATATTCGGAAACTATTCAGCAAACCCGAAGTTGAAGTTGCGGAGCCCAAACCATTGGAGGAAGAGATATCAGGAGAAGTAAATGCAGCCATTGCCCTGGCTTTGCATATGTATGTAAACGCCCTGCATGACCATGAGGAGACCGTACTTACCATTAAGAAGGTTGCCCGGACATATTCTCCCTGGAGCTCCAAGATTTACGGACTCAGGAATGTTCCGCGCTGAAAAATTGATTTATTCAGGGGATAACCCACAAAAAGAAAAAACAGAGAATGAAAAAGTTCAAGTTTACCATAAATGGCAATGTTTACGAGGTTGATATCCAGAATATCGAAGATAACATTGCAGAAATTGAAGTTAACGGAACCACTTACAAGGTGGAAGTCGAGAAAGCGATTCAATCGTCCAAAACGCCTAAACTCGTGCGTTCGGTTAGTGTGCCCAGCACCGACTCGGCACCCAGCATTGCCAAAACATCCAGTCCTGCCGCTCCGAAAGGAACAGGAAGTGTAAAATCTCCATTGCCGGGTGTGATCCTTGATGTGCATGTAAGGGAAGGAGACAGCGTGAAGGTCGGGCAAAAGCTCATCACCCTTGAAGCCATGAAAATGGAAAACAACATCAATGCTGACAAGGAAGGACGGATTGTATCGCTAAAGGTTCATAAAGGTGATGCAGTTATGGAAGGGGATGTATTAATCGTGATAGGAGAATAGCGCATGGAACATTCTGGTAATTTTCTGAGTTTCGTGGGTGAACATCTCGGCGAGTTTTTTACCTACACCGCCTTTGCCAATCTGACTGCAGGCCACCTTATTATGATCTGTGTAGGTCTGCTGTTTATCTATCTGGCGATCACCAAGGAATATGAACCCCTTTTGCTGATCCCGATCGGTTTTGGAATTCTGGTCGGAAACATTGCGTTTACTCCGGGATTGAAGATAGGGATCTATGAAACAGGCAGTGTACTGAATTACCTTTATTTTGGGGTACTGCAAGGAGTTTATCCACCGCTGATCTTTCTGGGAATCGGTGCGATGACCGACTTTTCTGCCCTGATCTCGAATCCTAAACTGATGCTGATCGGTGCCGCTGCCCAGTTTGGTATTTTTGGTGCTTATGCCATTGCGCTGTTGCTGGGATTCAGCCCGAGCGAAGCCGGTGCCATCGCCATTATCGGTGGGGCCGACGGTCCTACAGCTATCTTCCTTTCGTCGAAACTGGCACCCGAGCTGATGGGCGCCATCGCCATTTCGGCTTACTCTTACATGGCGCTGGTTCCGGTAATCCAGCCTCCCATTATGCGACTGCTTACCAATAAAAGGGAGCGGCTGATCCGTATGAAACCGCCGCGCAGCGTTTCAAAAACCGAGAAAGTGCTCTTTCCCATCATCGGTATGTTGTTGACCACTTTTATTGTGCCTTCGGGACTTCCGCTATTGGGTATGCTTTTCTTTGGCAACCTGCTGAAAGAGAGTGGTGTAACCAAGCGTCTGGCTGATACGGCAAAAGGCCCCCTGATCGACATAGTGACCATTCTTATCGGACTAACCGTTGGCGCTTCAACCCAGGCAACCACCTTCCTTACCGCAAAATCGGTCGGGATTTTTGCCCTGGGTGCTGCATCGTTCGTTATTGCCACTACCGCCGGGGTGTTGTTTGTAAAGTTCTTTAATCTTTTCCTTAAAGAGGGCAATAAGATCAATCCGCTGATCGGTAACTCAGGGGTGTCGGCGGTGCCCGACAGTGCCCGTGTATCGCAGGTTATCGGACTTGAGTATGACAAAACCAACCACCTGCTGATGCACGCCATGGGCCCCAATGTGGCCGGGGTAATCGGCAGTGCCGTAGCAGCAGGTATTCTGCTGGGCTTCCTGTCATAATAATAAAAGTTTTGTTACATTTGAAGCCGGAACACCATACATGTTCCGGCTTTTTTACCGGCTTTTCAACCGGGATTTCTCACACAATTATCGTTTATGCTGATTATTGGTATCGCCGGCGGATCGGGCTGCGGTAAGTCAACCGTAGTCAAACAGATTATTAAAAAGTTACCCAAAGATTCGGTTTCTATTCTGCCCCAGGATTCCTATTATAAGGACAACGGACACCTGAGCCCTGAAGAGCGGGCAAAGATCAACTTTGACCACCCTTCTTCCATTGAATTTAACCTGCTGATAAAACATGTGGATATGCTGAAGGAAGGTCAGACCATAGGGATGCCCATTTACAGCTACCTCACCTGTGCCCGTGCCAAGGAGACTATCCCCGTGGAACCGCGCGAAGTGGTGATTGTGGAAGGCATTCTCATTATGTCGAATCCCCGGCTGCGCGATCGCATGGACATCAAGGTGTTTGTGGACGCCGATGCCGATGACCGGCTGATGCGCATTATCCGGCGTGATATTGAAGAGCGCGGACGTTCGTTTTCGCAGGTGCTCGACCACTACGAACGTTTTGTAAAACCGATGCACCTGCAGTTTATTGAACCCACCAAGCGTTATGCAGATATCATTGTACCCCAGGGCGGCGCCAACCATGTTGCCATTGATATCCTGACCTCAAGGATCAAAATGAATCTTAAGGATAAAGCATAAAGCATGACATAATGACACATAAACCAATGATGAATTTATAAAAATGCGCCATTATGGCGCATTTTTAATGTTAATCCGGCGAAAAATCCCTCCGGCACACTATTTGAAAACTACCGGTTAAAACAGATGTTTAACTAAACAATGGAGGGTAATACCATGCTACCGATCTTAAAAAACAGAGCCTTTTTCCCGGGTATTGTGGATGAGTTCTTTGGAAGGGATTTTCTTCCCAACCTGTTTGAGTTTCAGACGGGCATCAACATGCCTTCTGTCAATATTATTGAAGGCAAAGAAGATTTCCGTATAGAAGTGGCTGCTCCCGGCCTTGAAAAAGGTGATTTCAGGATCAATCTTGAAAACAATGTGCTGACCATTTCTTCGGAGAAGGAAGAGAAAAACGAAGAAAAGGAAGAGCGCTATATGCGTCGTGAGTTCAGTTATACTTCCTTCCGCCGTTCATTCAGCCTGCCACAAACTGTTGAAGCTGAAAAAATTGCAGCCAACCATAACAACGGCGTGCTGACCATTACCATTCCCAAGAGGGAAGAGGCTAAGGTAAAACCGGCAAAACAGATTGAAATTATGTAACGATCGTGCCCGATGGAGCATGAACATAGGCCCGGTTTCCCGTAACGGAAACCGGGCTTACTTTGTGGCGGGACATTTCAGAACCGGATGTCATTCTTTTTTGCAGTTGAACAGGACAACCAATCTTTCTGAATGGATTTCTTCATTCCCTGATTCTGAAATCCGGGAACCTTGCTACATTTGTATCCTATGTATGCGGTAATTGATGTAGAAACAACAGGAGGCAATTTTGCCAGTGAACGGCTGACTGAGATTGCCATATACCTTCATGACGGGGAAAAGATTGTGGATGAATTCAGTACCCTGCTGAATCCGGAACAACCCATTCCTTACATGATTACAAGGCTCACCGGCATCAGTAATGAGATGGTTGCCGGTGCGCCCCGCTTTTGTGAGGTGGCCCGGAAGATTGTTGAGATCACGGAAGGAGCTACTTTCGTGGGTCACAATGCTTCTTTTGACTACAATTTCATCAGGCATGAATTCCGCCGTTTGGGTTATAATTTCCGGAGACCCACAATTTGTACCGTGAAAATGAGCAGGAAACTGCTCCCCGGCCTGCAATCATACAGCCTTGGCAAGCTTTGCCGCGAGCTGGGCATTGTTATCGAAAACAGGCACCGGGCGGCAGGGGATGCCCTGGCAACCACCCGCCTGCTTGAATTATTGCTCGAAACCGACCGGCAGGCCATTGAAAAGCAATCGGGTTATACCATTCCTCAAATGATAAAAGAGGTACCTGAGGAAACTGGTGTTTATTACCTGCATGATGAGCAGGGCCGGATCATCTATATAGGGAAAAGCAATAATATGTTTGAACGCCTGTTGCAGCACTTCAGGAACAGTGAGACCTCAAAAGCCGTTGAGATGCGAAACCGCGCTGCCTCAGTGAGCTATGAACATACCGGAAGCGAGCTGATTGCCCTCCTGCTTGAATCGGATGAAATCAAGGCGCATAAGCCTCTTTTCAACCGGGCGCAGCGAAGGTCGGTTTTCAGTTATGGACTGTTTGATTTTACTGACGAAAACGGATACCGGCATCTTCAGGTAGGGCATCAGCTCAACGGGCAGCAGCCTGTTACCTCTTTCACCACGCTTGAACATGCCCGTAAATATCTGTATGGCATTGTTGAACGTTTTGAATTGTGCCAGAAATTATGTGGTTTATATGAAACCAGGGGGGCCTGTTTTCATTATGGCATTAAGCAATGCCGCGGGGCCTGCATCGGGGCCGAAGCTCCGGAAGCATACAACCGCAGGGTAGATGCTGCCATCCGGTTATCCGGGTTTATGCACCCTGATTTTTATATCATCGACCGGGGAAGGCACCGGGATGAAGCCGCGGTGGTGAAAATAGCCGGTGGCAGGTACTGTGGCTTCGGATACATCAGCCCGTCGGAAGCGCATGACCTGACATCACTTGATAATTGCATAAGACAATACAACGATAACCGCGATACGCGCCAGATCATACAAACCTTTTTAAAGAAAAACCCACGGACAAAGATCATCCGCGTTCAGTCAGGCGATTGATAACAAACATGAAAACTCCAGTTTTTAACCTGTTCAAGGCCGTTTATGCCGTTCTTTTGCTGTTAACGGCATCCTGTGCCACGGTAAAAATCGAAAAGCCCGCCGAGTCATATCTGCGCGATGCGGTAAGACCTCAGCCATCAATCATAGGTTTCACGGCAGAAGCCAGGCTGGCCGATATTCAGGCTGAGCTTAACCGGAGTTTTTCAGGACTGGTTTATGAAGACAACAGCCTCGACGATAACGGGGGCGATAACCTGATGGTGAAAGCCTGGAAGCAGGGCGACATTCAGCTCACCATGCGCGATAATACGATCATTTACCGGGTTCCCCTGCGCCTGTGGATAAAAGCCGGTTTCAAAACAACCAGGCTGGGCATTACCCTTTCGGATTACCGGGAAGCCAGCGGGGCCCTCGCCCTGATGTTCAGAACGGCGGTAAGCCTGAATTCCGACTGGACCCTCTCCACCCAAACGGAAACCACCGGTTATGAATGGCTTACGGAGCCAGTGGTGAAGGTTGCCGGGATCAATGTACCGGTGAAGTTTGTGGCCGACCTGATCCTTCAGAAGAACCTGCGCACGCTCAGCAGCGCCATCGATGAAAGCGTAAAGGAATACCTTGACCTTAAGCCCTACGCGCTTGAAGCATGGAAATCGCTGAACCAGCCCCTTATCCTGAATGAGGAATACAGGGTATGGCTCAGCATGCAGACCTCCGGATTCTTTGCCACTCCCATCATGGCAAAGGACGGAGTTATCAGGATCCGTACCGGATTACAGGCTGTTATTGAAACACAGGTGGGAGAAAAACCCGCCGCCGGGCCTCCGGGGCCGCTTCCCCGCCTGAAAATCGGGGATGAAGCCGGCGAAAGGGTGGTCATCAATGCTTCAGTTGACATCCCGTTTGCCGAAATCAACCGCCAGGCTTCTCAATACCTTAGCGGACAAACATTTACCCAGGGCAAGAGGAGCGTGAAGGTGGAAGCGGTCAGTATTTATGGAAGCAATGGTAAAATGGTGGCCGAAGCAAAACTTTCGGGCAGTTTCAGGGGTACCGTTTATTTTAAAGGGATTCCGGCATTCGATGCCACGGATTCCACGCTTATGCTCCGCGATTTCGATTTTGACCTGGCCACCAGAAATGTTCTGGTGAAATCCGCGGCCTGGCTGTATCAGGGTGGATTCCGCAACATGATCGCCCGGCAGATGGTCTGGCCGATGGCCTCCGAAATCCGGATGATTTTCGGCGAAGCCAACCGACAACTTAAAAACTACCGTCTGGCCGACGGGGTATTTCTGCGGGGACAACTCGAAAGGCTTTCAGTTGATGATATCCTGCTTACCCCCGATGGCGTCCGCCCTTACCTGAGCGCGGATGGCAAAATCAACGTACACTTCAGCTCATTCGGGATGAAGAACTGAGGCCGGAGTTTACTTTTATCTCTATTCGCGCGAGATTATATTCAGATAAAATGCCGGAATCCCAATCAGGCCCTTATATCTCCCTGTTTATCAGAAATACTGTGTAAGCAATATAAGCGATCAGCAACAGCCCCGCTTCCCAGCGGTCAAGTTTTCTTTTGCCGCCCAGAAACATGGCCATGAAAAGGAATATAGTGCCTGCAGCAACCAGGCAGATGTCGGTGTTGAAACTTATATTGTATTTGATTGGCCTGATCAGCGCGCTGACCCCAAGGATGAGGAAGATATTGAAGATGTTTGATCCGATAATGTTTCCTACTGCAATATCATTGTTCTTGCGGTATGCCGCAACTACCGAAGTAGCCAGTTCGGGCAGTGAAGTACCTGCAGCCACTATGGTAAGGCCGATGATTTTTTCGCTGACCCCGAATGCATCAGCCAGTTCTATGGCATTGTTCACCACAATCCGGCCGCCAAGGATCAATCCGCCAAGCCCGAGGATGATAAACAGGCCTATTTTCGTTCCGGACAGGTGCCTGTCGGGTACCACGGCATCGGAAACATCCGCTTTCATTTGTCTGTAGATATACAAAAGGAAAAGACAGAAAAATAACAGCAGGATTAAGGCATCAACCCGTGAGATTAGTTTAAAACCCCCGGCGAGAAATTCATTTCCCAAAAGAAAAATGACGATGAGTGCCAGCAGGGAGAAGGGAATTTCTTTCCACACTGTGCTGGATTGCACCGCAAGCGGGGTGATGAGTCCGGCAATGCCCAGTATGGCAAAAAGATTGAAAAAGTTGCTGCCAATTACATTGGCAAACACGATGTCCTGATGGTTTTGCACAGCAGCAAAAACGCTCACCACCAGTTCGGGCGCTGAAGTGCCGAATGCGACAATGGTCAGGCCAATAACCAGGTCCGGAATCCCATACTTTCTTGCAAGGGATGAAGCGCCTGAAACCAGCCAGTCAGCACCTTTAATCAGTATGACAAAACCGGCGAGCAGGAATAATATCTGAAGGGTCATATAATCCGTTTGTTTGAAAACGGGCACAAAATTAGGGATAAAGTCATTCCGTTTACAAGCCTGTTCTGCAACGTCATTTCTGATAAGGCTGAGTTGCCGTAAACACCACACTGTCAGCCGGTATAACTTAACATAAAATTAATATCCGGACCGGTTTTCAGCCTCTTACTTTATGTAATATTGCGCCCTCATTTTATGCAGCTGATATGGAGAGCATTTATTTCATTTTTATCATTATTCTGTTCCTGCTGGCGATTTCCGACCTGATCGTCGGTGTAAGCAACGACGCGGTGAATTTTCTGAATTCGGCAGTCGGTTCCCGTGCGGCAACGTTCAGGATTATCATGCTGATCGCGGCCACCGGGGTGCTGATGGGAACGGTTTTTTCGGGCGGGATGATGGAAATTGCCCGGAGTGGCGTTTTCTATCCTGAGAAGTTTTCCTTTGCGCACATTATGCTTATTTTTCTCGCTGTAATGATTACGGACGTAATCCTGCTCGACACATTCAATACAATAGGCTTTCCCACATCCACCACGGTTTCTCTGGTGTTTGAGCTGCTGGGCGCCGCCGTGGCCATTGCAGTGATTCAGATTTCCCAGGGGGATCAGGCCGGTATGCTCGGGGATTACATAAATTCGGGTAAAGCCTTTGCCATTATTTCCGGCATTCTGGTATCCGTGATCATTGCCTTTACTTCAGGTACTATTATTCAGTTTATCACCAGACTGATTTTTTCCTTTGATTATGAAAAAAAGCTAAAGTATCTGGGCGGGCTTTTCGGAGGCGTTGCGATTACAACCATTGTTTATTTCATTTTAATAAAGGGAGCGAAAGATGCCGCTTTTATGACCGAAAGCACTTATACGTGGATCAAAACGAACAGTTTTCAGATCCTTTTGTATTGCTTTTCAGGGATTACTGCAATATTGTATTTGTTAAACATATTATTCCATGTTAATATCTTAAGGATTGTTGTATTGGTGGGAACATTTGCGCTGGCTATGGCTTTCGCGGGGAACGACCTGGTAAATTTCATCGGAGTGCCACTGGCCGGGTATGAATCGTATCTCACCTTTATCAACACACCGGGAGCTGATCCTGGTACATTCGGTATGGGAGCGCTGAACGGGGCTGTGAAGACACCGATGATGTTCCTGTTGTTATCCGGGGTCATCATGGTAATTACACTCTATACATCCAGGAAGGCCCGTACCGTGATCATGACCGAGGTCAATCTCAGCCGGCAGGATGAAGGAGAGGAGCGTTTCGGATCTACAGCTTTATCCAGGGGCATTGTAAGGGCTTCGCTCAGGGTGAATGACCTGATTTCGGCTATTTTACCTGTAAGTACACAAGCCTGGATGGCAAAAAGATTTACACCGCTTCCGCGGAAGAAAAAGGATAAAAATCAACCGGCTTTTGATCTGCTCAGGGCTTCGGTGAACCTGGTTGCATCCAGTGCCCTGATCGCGCTCGGCACATCATTAAAACTCCCGCTTTCAACCACTTATGTAACTTTTATGGTTGCAATGGGAACCAGTCTTTCGGATGGAGCCTGGGACAGGGAAAGTGCTGTATTCCGGATTACCGGGGTGTTTTCGGTAATAGGGGGATGGTTTTTTACAGCCATTTCCGCTTTTACGATTGCATTTCTGCTGGCTACGGCGTTTTATTTCGGAGGATCTATTGCCATTATAGTAATGATTGGGATTGCGGTTTACATGGCATATCGCACACACAGGTTCCACCTCAGAAAAGAGGAAACCGGAAAAGCAATTCATCATGCGGAAGAAACTGTGGATGCTGGAAACCTGAAAGAATTTTGCCTGAATAATACGGCTGTTATATTTTCGAAAACAAAAGAATATTATAATCAGGTGGTTACAGGCCTTGGCTCAGGAGATGTGCATCAGTTGAAATCATTGAGAAGGCAAACCGGGGCTTTGCAGAAAGAGGTAAGGTCACAGAGAAAGATTGTTTCTCAGGTACTCAGGGGAACTGGGGAGGAGGAGGCTGAGACGGCTTATCAGGCCATCAAGATTCAGGATAACCTGCTTGAAATCATCAATTGCCTGAACCTGATTTCGGGCGCCGCATACAATCATCTGGTCAATCATCACAAGCCCCTGAATGCAGAACAGATTTCCGACCTTCATCTGCTCGGTCAGCGGTTTGCCCTGATATTAACCGGCATTGAAAATTTGATTGCTCAGCATCCTTTGATTTATCCGGATTCCATCATGCAGGACAAGGCTGAAATACAAAATTTCATTGAAGACATCAGCCGGAATGAGGTAAACAGGATCCGTGAAGAAATGACTGGAAACAGAAGCAGTATCTTGTTTATGAATCTGCTGCAGGAAACCAGAAACCTTGTTTATTTTTCATTTCAGGTATTGCAGAGCATTGGCGGCAATAATCTGAAAGAAAAATAGTTGTACAGTGCTGAAGTGTTTAATCGAAAAGTTGTAATAATGACAGAAGCATTTGCCGATATCACTGCCTGGTATTTTGAGCATATCAACTATCTGACCATCACCCTGCTGATGATCATTGAAAGTTCATTTATCCCGTTTCCTTCAGAGGTAATTATACCGCCTGCGGCTTATAAGGCTGCTGCAGGTGAGCTGAATATTTTTCTGGTGGTATTTTTTGCCACCCTGGGCGCATTGCTGGGGGCCCTGTTTAATTATTATTTTGCTTTATGGCTGGGCCGTTCGGTAATCTATTCCCTTGCCAACACCAGGTTGGCGCGCATGTTTATAATTCAGCCGTCTTCCATCCGCAAGGCAGAAGACTACTTTATCCGGCACGGGAAATCCTCAACCTTTATCGGAAGACTTATCCCAGCCATACGGCAGTTGATTTCGATTCCTGCCGGCCTTGCCCGTATGCCGCTGAAAAGCTTCATTATTTATACCACAGCCGGCGCGTTACTCTGGAACATTATTCTTGCCACCCTGGGCTATTATTTTCCTGAAGAACTGATGGAGCGCTATTATCATGAAATAAATATTGCCATGATAACAGCCGGAATATTGTTCGTGGCATATCTGGTTTATCAGGGCGTTTTTGGGAAAACGGTTAAGAACGTTATACCGGAATAGGATTCCGGATATAAGCCGCTTAGCTGTCAGGTTAAAGATTGCACTTTTCTGATATTAGCCGGACGGGTTAATCTGATTTTTGCTGATCTGCAGAGATCAGCACCTTGTCGATGCGGTTACCATCCATATCCATTATTTCAATGGTATACCCCATAAAAGAAAATTTATCCCCCGTTTCCGGAATTTTGCCAAGGTGATCAATCACAAATCCGGCGACAGTTGAATAGTCTGTTTCTTCAAAATCAACGTCAAAATTCTCAATCAACTCTGTTAATATATCGGCCGGCACATCACCGCCAACCAGCCAGGATCCGTCTTCCCGCTGAAAGACATCCCTGTCATCTTTTTCTTCAAAATCGGGAAACTGCCCCAAGAGGCTTTCAATCATGTCGTGGAGGGTAATAATGCCCTCAAATCCGCCGTATTCATTGACAATGAAACAAATCCGGTCTCCATCCTGCCTGAGTGTTGTCAGGACTTTTGATGAGTGGGCTGATTCCGGTAAAATAGCAGGTTCAACGATGATTTCCGAAAGGTTAAAATCAGGGGAGTCATTTAACCTCCTGTAAAACTCCCGCTGATAGAAAAATCCGGCGAAATTATCAATATTGCCCCTGCAGCAAACCACCTTGCTGTGCCTGAAGCCTGTAACCAACTTTTTTATATCTTCCTTTGAACTGTTCAGGTCAATCCATTCCACTTCGGTCCTGTGGGTCATAAAGTGTCTGGCCCTTTTGTCCGAAAAGTAAAAGAGTTTGTCATGGATAATTTTCTGTTCTTTTTCAATCACTCCAACCAGGGAGGCAGTCTTCAGCATATTTCTGAGTTCGGCTTCTGTGATTGCGTCTTCTTTTTGCCTGATGCCGAGCAAGCGGTTGATGAAGCCGGTGGATCCGGAGAGCAACTTTACGAAAGGATAGAACAGCTGGCTGAATATCAGAATCACCTGCGCTACTTTGACGGCGGTTTTTTCAGGTTTGCTGAGGGCCATGGTTTTGGGAACCAGTTCACCGAAGACGATGGAAACATAGGTTATTATTACCACGGTGAGGGTAAGTGCGATTTCATAAGCATAGGGTTCCATCCAGCTGACCCTTCTGAAAAAGGGTGTGAAATCATCTGCCAGGTTCATCCCTCCGTATACGCCGGTGACTATGCCGATCAGGGTGATTCCAACCTGTATGGCAGACAGAAAACTGTCAGGGTTTTTCAGCAGTTTCATGGCTGCTCCGGCTCCTTTGCTGCCATCCTTAGCAGCCTGCTGCAGCCGCTCAGGCTTGCTTGATACCAGCGCAATTTCAGAAAGGGCAAAAAAGCCGTTGAGCAGTATCAGTAACGAAAGTATCAGAATTTCCATTTTTTATGATTATGAAAACCGGAGTGGAGCCTGGTTTAGCATTTCCCTGATGTATTTAATTCAGATCCTCCCTCTTTACCTGACGGTTCCCGCATTTCCTCCGATTGCGTTTTGCAAAATTATCCTAAGTTTGGTAATTCTGTAAAATACTTTTATTGAATTCTTTAACAGCTGTAAATAACAAGGGGACAAATAAAGAAAAACCCCGGTGGAGTGGCCGGGATTTAACGTTATTAACCAAAAAAGCAGAAAGTATTGCCGGCTTAATGAGTTGACCTTCTCCCATCCGGCCCTGAGATTAACAAGAATTTCAGTTTACACGCACAACCTTGCCCGATCCTGAAATCCGGCTGTCGACATCCGGGAATCCCCTGTAGTAAATACTGGCACTTCCGCTGATGCTTGCTTTCAGATACTCAGCCACACTAACTTCCGTATTACCGGTACCGCTGATGCTGATATCGGCGGTTTCGCTGAGCAGACCGAAAGCGTATATATCTCCAGAACCCGAAACGGTGAAGTTTTCAGTGATGGTGGTCCCTGCCAGTGAAATTTTACCGCTTCCCGATATGGAAGCCCTTACCGTATTGGCAAATACTTCAGCATCAACACTCCCTGATCCTGAGATGTTGACATCAAAAGCGTCTGTTACAATTGGGGTTTCAGCATAAAGGTTTACTGAGCCCGATAAACGGATGTTGTTATAGAAGGCAGAGGAGATGTAAATCTTAATGGTTTCGTGGCGACCGAGACCGGCGCCATTTTCCAGCTTTATTTTCAGTTCATTGCCGCTGACGTAAGTTTCAATGGCATCAAGCACGTTTGCCTGGGCTTCGATGGTAAGGTCACGCACAGGGCTTTGCACAATGTAAACATCGGCGGGGATGGCTACCGAAATATCCCGGTGCACTGGTACAACGCGGGTTTCGCTATATACAGGACCTGTTCCGCGGATATTGTTCCATCCATCTCCTTCACAGGAAGTCAGAAATAGGGCCAGCGTAATTAAGGGCAGTAAGCGGAGGTAATTTAACGTTTTCATATCTGTAATGTTAAGTTGTGGAAGGCCGAATTATCGAAAAGAAAAATTCATGCCAGATTTAGTTATCAGGTTACAAATTTCCACACAGAGGCCACGTTTTACAAATAAAGGTCGGTAAACGGCATGATCCGGCAGTTGAAAAGCGAAATCATCCGGTTGAAAGGGAGAAAGGGGGTGATTCCGGAAAGAATCGGACTGTGTATATTCCTGTCCGTATTTTTCCCCAGGCTGAGGAAAATGATGCGGTAACGGTACAATTCATTCCTGATATGGCTGGTCTTCAAAAAAAATCAGGACCGTACCATAAAGTACAGCCCTGATCTGAAAATGAAGAAGAAAATCACCCTCCTTCTCCCGAAGGTTTATTCCTGCTTATTTTACTATCAGTTTTTGTTGTTTGATTCCATCCCCGGTCTGAATCACAAGCAGATATGTTCCGCTGGCGACGTTATTCAGGTTGAGACGGTGGCTGTCACCGGTAATGCGTGCCTGCAGTTTCAGGGAGCCATCCATGGTGAAGAGCAACACATTTGCTCCGTTGCAGTTGCTGATGGTTACACTTTCCGATGCCGGGTTGGGATAAATTACCACGCTGCCTGTTTCAACAATTCCGGTGCCGACGCCGACGTAATTGATCACGTTGGAGAATGAGAACGCGGATTCGCCGGTTGTATAGAATGCTGTTACAGCATAAACATACATATCATTTTCATCGGGCGGCCAGGTGGTGTCGTTAAAGGTAGTTACATCAAGGGTTTCAGCATTGAGCAGGGGCCAGGTTGCAGCATTGGCAATATCCGTAAGTCTGCCAAAACTGATGTTATAGCCCGTTAATGCCCTTCCCTGCATTTGAGATGTGGCATCTGTCATCACCTGCGGCCGGATCAGGAAGGTTCCCATTCCACCGACAATTCCTGATAATGGAGCAATATCTCCGCCCGGGTATTTATAGCGGGCATACTCTGTAACCACATTGGATGAATCCCATCCGAGGTAACTTGACTGGGCCGGGGTGCCATTCCAGTAAACCATAGCGTAATGATCACCTTCAAGGGTGATGTTTGGCACCGGCACGTGAATCCATGCATCCAGTCCTGACATAAATTCCCCGCTGCTTACAATCAGGTTGTAATCTTCATCAAATATATCCAGCCTCATCGGTTGAGCGGTGGTCAGGGGTGAGTATTTAGCCCAGTAAATATCAAAACCGGTAATTGTTGCAGGCTCTTCAAACGGGATGTAGTTCCCGAGCCATACTTCTTCTCCGGTTTCACCTGCCCAGCCCTGTTCATGGATGCCATCTTCAAAAACCAAGGTATGCTGCGCTGCGGAAGTGGGGGTATTCCAGGTTACTTCCATGCTGCCGGTCACGGGTTCAGCCGATACGAGGTATGGGATCAGCATGGCTTCACTAAGCACGATTTCGCCAAGATCAATATCTGAATCTGTTACCACGACAGGTGCCGTATAGGTTGCATAACCATCTGCCGAAATGCTGATCTGATAGGTATTCTGGCTGTAAACATTTTCGAGCAGAAATTCCCCGTTAGTGCCTGTCATTGCGGAATATGTATTGTAACCGGAAAGTGTGATTGCTGCATTTTCAATTCCAGTTCCCGGATTATCAATGCCTGAAACTGTGCCTGAGATATTTACGAGGGCCAGTTCTCCCATCACAAAATCGAGGGTAGTGGTATTGCTCAGGGTTACCTGAAGCGGGTGGGTAACAGCGGTAAAGCCGAATTTATCAGCGGTTGCAGGATAAGTTCCGGCCGGGATATAAGGCAGTTCGTACATTCCGTCAGCATCGGTATGCGTGACAATATTCAGCTGTTCTACCGTTACTGAAGCGCCTTCGATGGGAGCGCCGTCGGGGTCGGTTACAGTACCTGCGGCTGCGCCGAGATTACCGTTAAATACAAAACTGATTACCGGATTGATATTTGAAGTTCCTGCCCCGGGAGGTGAATACGGATCGGGAGGATTGGTATAGCCGGCTGTATATTTGGAGGATGATACCATTCCGCTGTAAGTGCTGAACCCCTGGTTAATATTGGTATGATCATCAATTTTTTCAACCATGACTACCAGATTCATGGAGGTGTCATTGTAATTGAATGGTGTCTGGAAAGGGATATAGATTGTTTGCTCCCCGGGAATAAAATTCAGATGACCGTCAAAAACAAGCTCAAGTTCGCCTGCAGGAATCCACTCAGGCAACTCTTCCATGGTTGTGGATCCTATCCATATACGAACCGGTACATCGGTCTCGGGAAGGAGGAATGAATAATCGTAAGCAATTCCGAAGATTACACCCTCATTTTCAATTTCGTCGTTGAGATAAAGTGTTTCATACAATGAATGATTGAATGAAAGATCTATCGGGCCGGCATACGTTGTATATCCGATTGACTCGCCAACTCTGACCACTTCAGATGCGGCAGGGATACCTGAAAGCATCAGAACGGCGCTGAGGTTATTGTCCATATACTGATCCTGCAGATATTCAATCTCAGCATAGATTTCATATTCACCGATTTCGGCGAAAGTATAAGAAAGATCGTAAGTAAGTTCTTGTCCGTAGGCAATTTCAAGTCCGGAAACCGAGAATACCTCTGTCGGATTTTCAGTACCTCTGAGCAATTTCACCCTGTAATCATTGGCCGGCACAGTCTCAAGGCCGCTGTTACGGATAGTAAGCGTAAAGTCAGATGCTTCGCCCAGCCTGTAGAGGTTATTTCCGCTGAATGCGGTTACTTTCAGATCAAATTCATCAAAATGAACCGAAATATTCTGTCCAAGTATATAATCAAGAGTTACCTGTCCTGAGAATGCGTAAGGATCTGAAACATTGACCATGAATCCGATTCTCCCCGTTTGTCCTGCAAAGGCAGACATATCAACTTCATATCGCGTGAACTGCATGATATTCAAAGCAGGGTTCTGAATATAAATCCATTCGGAAGTACCTTCTTCCTTCCAGAGAATACTCAGATTTCCGGGCCACCACATACTTGAAACGGCATAAAATGAAAATGATGCATTTTCGGAGATATCCAGACGGGTGGTTACCAGTGTGTCGGCATATCCGGCCGGAACCATGGACATGGCGCTGCTGTTGCCGCTGTATCCATAGTAACCTGAGCCCCAGTAAACGCCGTTTATCCAGTTTTCGGGAGGGAAATTTCCTGTTTCAAAATCTTCGAAAAAGGCATCAAAAGCGTAAACATACGTGTCGAAAGAGAGCGCGTTGTCCGGTTCGGCTCCATCATCTTCGGGGACCGAAGCTTCGATGGTATAATCACCAACTTCAGCGGGTGTCCATGGAATACTTACTCTCACCGTATCAGCGGGATTAAGCATACCTGTGGGTTGTGTACCGATGACAACTCCGTTGGCTTTGAAAGTTACCGTTTTCTCCTGGGCCATTGATCCGTAATTCTGGATTTTGGCTGACAGCTCCGTGGTACTGTTCTGGAAAACCGTAGAGAGACTGCTGTGGAGATCCTGGATTGCAAAATCATCCTCAACCGGGGTAACACATGAAATAAAGGCTACCCATCCGGAAGTGGTTTCCCATCCGGGTCCCATAAAATGAATGGTAAGGGCGCCATCACTGTTAAGTGCGGTGATGATCCCGGGACCATCGGTTCCCATCCAGCTTCCGATCACCGGAGCATCTGTTGTAGCTCCGTCGTAGATGGTAAAACCACCATAACTGGCGTTAAATTCCAGGAAGGTGAGTCTTACCCTGTCGCCGGCATTGGCCGGATAAATCGTGGTAACCGCATCGTCATTCATTCCGATATCCCCGTCGAGTCCCCCGGCATCGGTAAATGTTGCACCGCAGGAGGTAATGGTTTGGGTTCCGGTGGATGGCATCGGATAGACGGTACCAAGATTGTAGACTGTTTTTGAAGCTGTATTGTTGCCTGCAACCGGATCGCCGGCCTGTGTAACCGAGGCAGTGATCTCATATAACCCTGCGGCAGACAGGTCAGCAGTGGTGGTAAATGTGTACTGACCAATTTCGTTGGGGGCCAGCGTCATTGCAGCGGCACTTTCGACAACCGGTGTACCTCCGTTGATGCTATAGCTGACATCAAAACCTGTTTCAACAGCATTTCCTTCATTTTTGAGCGAAACAACAATCTGCTCAGTGGCTGTTAAAGTTGCCGACGTATTTGGCTGAATGATGGCGGTCAGGGATAAGTCGTTGTCAAGTCCGTCGCCGTAAAGTGAAAAGGCCAGGTTAAAATCAGACCATGACATCATTGATGCTGCGGTCCAGTCAGTGTTACCGGTCCCGAATCCATCGCCGGGATTTTTCCAGTGGTACTCATTTCCAATGGTTGTACCCCCATGATTGTACCATCCCCATTGATTGGAAACGTTGTAGTCAGCCACAGCCTGGACGCCTACCCAGTAAACTCCTGAAGTGAATGGAATCACTGCAGGAAGCATAAATTCGTATTTGTAGCTGTAATTTTCTTCATCAAGAAGAATCTCATTGTAATCGGTGAAATTCTCAAAGGAGTGTATGGCAGTTCCCGGAACGCCGTTGTTGTCTGCATAAAAATAAATATTGAATGCAGTAACCGGGACCCCGGTCCATTGAAAATACTGACCGGCTACATCAATGTATCGGATATCCCAGGATTCACCTTCCGGAACGGTAAAATCATCAGCCGCAATAGAGGTATTGTTGACATTTCCCGGGTCTGTGAATTGCTGACTTACCAGGTAATTCCAACCCAGAGGGAATAACTGGTCGTAAATTACTCCGCCGTTCCGGGTTGAGGCGTTGCGCACGGGATGGCTGCTTTTGCCAAAAATGGCCTGCTGGCCATATCCTGACAACGACAGCATTGACAACATGAATGCTGCCAGTGTTAAGGATAAAGTAAACTTTCTCATGTTCTGGATATTTGGTTTTTAGTGATTTTTTATTCGGTTGAATGTTGATTTCCAAGTTGGTTATCCGTTTTTTTCTTCCGCTTACTTCCGGGAGGTTTCTCCCTGTCCTCCCTCTTCTCTCCCATTTTTAAAAGGATTTTTCCTAAAGCTGCATTTTCGTTATTCAGCTTTTTAATCAATTGTTTCATCTCCTTTTCAATCTGGTCGGCTGCTGGCTTTTTATCTTCTTTCATGACGGGTAAAATCTTCACCGGCAAAACTCGGTGACAATTTCCGATGCACCTAATTATAATAGCCAACAAAAAAACTACATGGGGAAAAAGCATGGGAACAATAATGCTACAAATTGCGAAAACCACTGAAAAGCAATTATATAGAATGGGCATATTGCCAGAGTCCTGGCATTTCATTGTACAATGAAAGGGTGGGGATTACTGAAAAATTAAGGGTCAGGTGACAGGGATTTAAACTATAACGTGTAAAATCATTCTGAAAGTTATCCGAGTTGCTGCAGTATGCTTACAAGATTCTCATCCCTGGTGATGCCCAGTTTTTTTCTGAGTCTGGCGCGGGCTACCTGAATGCTTTTCAGTGACTGGAATGTAATGGAGGAAATATCCTTGGTGGTCATATTTAGCCTGAGGAAGGCGCATAGTTTTATTTCATTCGGAGTGAGGTCGGGATACTTTTCACCCAGCTTCTGATAAAAATCCTGATGCACATTCTGGAACCTGATTTCGAATTCATTCCATACGGTATTGTCTATGTTTGATTTCATTTCACGGATGATTTCCTGCACTACCGTTTTGTTTTCCGGGAGCAACATATGCCTGATTGCCAGCAGCTTTTCAGTAATGGATGCAAGAAATTCATTTTTATTCACCAGGTACATTACGTGTGTAGCCAGTTCTTTATTGCGGTATTCCAGTTCCAGTTCCAGGTTTTGTTTTTCCAGCAACAGGTTTTGTTTTTCCAGTGTCAGGTTTTTCTGCTCCAGCTCCAGGCTTTCTTTGACCAGTTTTACCTGTTTCATTTTTATCCGCTGGTTACGGTTTATCAGGTAAAGAATCACAACGGTGAAAAGGAATATGCCGGCTATGATCAGATAGATCAGTGATTTCCGTTCTTTTTTTGTCAGCTCTATTTCCTGTTGCAACTCAGTCTCCTTACGCAGTTTCTCATACTGGTACTGTAACTCAAGGCGTGCAGTCTGATGCAGTTTTTCGCTATCAAGGATACTGTCGTGCAGCTGCTTGAAAAGTTTATGCATTTCCAGAGCCTTGTCAAATTCTCTGGTTTTCTCATAGGTTCGCGACAGAAAATCAGCAGAGAGCATTTCGGATTTCAGGTTCTTTGATTTCCTGCTGAAATTCAACGCTTTCTGCAAAAAGTCAATGGCAATTTTGTAATTGCCACGCATAAATTCAAGGTTTCCCAGATTGTTGTTCACCTGGGCCAGCCCGGCTGTATCATTGATTGTTTCCCGGATATCAGCAGATTTAAGATAATATTCGTAAGCCTTTTGATAATTTTTCTCTTCCTTGAAAATGATCCCCAGGTTATTATATAGCACGGCATCGTATGCAATTTTCCCTAACTGTTTGTTCAGCCCGAGCGCCACTTCAAAATATTCCCTTGCCTTTCCAAACTCCTCGAGTGCAACGTGAACCGATCCCAGATTCAGCACAAAAACAAACATATTCTCAGAAGCATCATTTTTTTGTGCGCTTTGACTGAGTTTTTTAATGATTGTATATCCCTTTTCAAAGTATTCCTTTGATTTTATATAATTCTCCATAGAGAAATATGACAATCCAATATCACCATATGCCAGGGCTGTCTGAATTTCAATTTTAGCCGTATCATGCGCTGAAGAGCGGATTATATCATAGTGTAGCAGAACTTTGAACAGATATTCAAGCGAAATATCATAGTTCCCGCTTTTATAAAACAACCGGTTCAGCTTATAATAAATAACGGGGGCAAAACGGCTTTCATTCTCAGGGCCAACACGTGATAGCGCTCTGTTGTAGTAGTATAGCGCCGAGTCGTGCTGGTCAAGCCTGGCATAATAATCTCCGGTTTCGGCCAGTAACCTGATTGCTGTAGTATCTGCAGAGGCGGCAGCGGCAAGCATCTTCAGGCTGTCGGCAGGACCGGCAGTCAGTTTGTCGCATACAGGCATGATCCACAATATGGTGAATACAGCGAACCTAAAAATGCCGCCTGACTTTTTCAAAAACCGGAAATTCAAAAAGATAGGTTTAAAACGTTGTGATTAGCAAAGTTAAATAATTCGCGAATTGTTTGCTTTCTGTGTACATATTTATCGGGATAATGGTATTTTTGAACAGCCTTGTCCGGATAAAATGAAGAAAGAATTTGCCACAAAGACACTAAGTATCACTAAATGAGAAAAATAAATTTGTGAAACTTGGTACCTTCGTGCCACTTCGGCAAGCTCAGTGCATCGCTTAGTGGCGAAATAATTAAAGGTAAATTGTATGCTGTTGCAATCTTCTGAAACCAACACCTATAAAGCATTCCGGTCAAATTATAATAATTTCCCCGGACAACAATGATTTCTGAACAGGTGTCCGGTTTATCTGATCAAAACTGATTTTATGAAAGCAGAAGCCCTTTTCCAGGAACTGAAAAGTTATTGCATTGAACATGCAAATCCTGAACTTGTTATAAAATATTCCCGCTACTTCAAAGAGGGGGTGTATGATGCGTGGGGCCTCAGCCAGGCGCAGATGGACGCGAAGAAGGCCGAGCTGAAGAAAGCCGGAAATCTTACGGTTGATCTGGTTTTTGACACAGCCCCTTTGCTGATGAAAAGCGGCAAATACGAAGAAACTTCCTTTGTACTGATTCTTTTATCCCTGGTAAAGGATAAACTGCAGAAAGCAGATATAAAGCGGATTGAAAAACTGTTTGAAACCGGTATCCGCAACTGGGCTCATGCCGATTACTTGGGGATGTTTTTCCTGCCCGAACTGATGAAGCAGGATTTGATGGGCAAAGAGGATTTCAGGGGATGGGTTACATCGCCCTTTAAATTTCAGCGACGCTGCGTGCCGGTGACATTCATAAAACTATTAAAGACCGGGGTTACTTATGAGGAACTTTTCACTTTTCTTGAGCCGCTGATGCTTGATCCTGAACGGGAAGTACATCAGGGCATGGGCTGGTTCCTGCGCGAAGCATGGAAAGTAAATGCCGGGGTAACGGAAGCCTTCCTGCTGAAGTGGAAAAACACCGCGCCACGGCTGATTTTCCAATATGCCTGTGAGAAGATGGACAAAACAAACAAAGCCCGGTTTCGCCGGGCTAAGTAATTGAAATAGCTTAAAAAAGGAATTACCTGATCAGTTTTTGCACCCCAAGCACCTGATTATCCTGAACCAGTTTACAGAAATAGATACCGGAAGCAAGTCCCGAAGTATTAAGTTTTATCTCCTTATCTGATCCGGCCAAAGCCTGTTGCCGGATGATACTGCCACGGGCATCCACTACAATCAGGGAGGCGTTGCCTGAATGGTCAGGAATATTTACCTTAAAAGTGGCCTCCTCATCTGCAGGATTGGGCCAGGGGCCTGAAAGGCAGTTTGTGGCCGGGGCCGGTATCTGTCCTGTGTTGGTAGTAATATCAATGATGGTAATCCCGAAGTTGTCAAAGAAGAAGCCATCGGCAATGGTATTGGCATCACTGCGCAGGTTAAACCTGAAGCGTACCGATTCACCGGCGTATTCACTCAGGTTGATTTCTTCGCGTACCCAGGGATTCTGAATGCCGTCGTAAACCGGCTGTCCGGTTGCCTGATAGCTTGAACCCGTGCGGGTATATTTCCCTGAGAGCGGTTCCCAGGTGGCTCCTTCATCCGTTGAGATTTTCAACTGAACATAATCGTATCCGGCCTCAATTCTCCAGCGTGCATAAAAGTTAAGGATGGCTACCGATGCATTGGTCAGGTCAATATCATTGACGGTTGTAAAAGTTGTATTCGCATTGTTAGCATATAATCCCGCAGGAGAATCGGCAATTGAATAGGGGGCGGAATAGGGGAAACTGCTGTATAGCCCCCACTGCCCGTTCCATTTATCCAAATCGGGAAACTCATCGTAAAACACGACTACGGGAATGCCGTAGTATTTTTCAATGGTATCGCGGGTAATATAAAGACCATTATCGAGGGTAAGCACATACCTTAGCGTGTCGCCATTGACAACTTTATCGCTGAGCTCGAAGGATATGGAATCGGTTTTGGACTGAAGAACGGCCAGATTGCTGATGGTTACCGGTTCACCGACAGTCAGGAACTCATCTCCGAGGGGCTCAATGGAAACCGTGTAATCTGCACTGGTTTGCCCGAGTCGTTTAACGTCGAAAACGATCCAGGACACCTTATCCGCAATGATCATGGGGGTGATGTCGTCAATTTCGCCGTAAGGACCCGAGAATTTCGCTGCCAGCAGGCTTTGTATCATATTTTCCTGGCAGAGGGGAATAATCCGGTTCACTGCCGGCCAGAATCCGTCACCCTGGCTTCCCACTTCAGGGGTGTAGGCGAGTATTTTATTTTTTGTGGTTTGTTCGCCGTACATCCAGTCATCGGAACCTCCGTTTGAGGGATAGATGGTTGTATTGCCGGGACCATAAGTATAGTTGTTGTCCACGGTCATTCTTCTTGAGTACTCGGCAAATGCGCTTTCATCGGGCGTTAATTCAGGGATGTAGCCCCATGCATAAAGCAGCAGGTTGCTGTAAGAGTGGTAATTCAGGGCGATCTTAAAGTCATGTGATTCGCAGAACTCTTTGATGATCTGAGTTTCCGGCTCAGAGAAGGGGGCGGAACCCCGGTAGGTTTCCTGCGAGGGATAAGGGGAAGAGCCTTCATCATCATATCCCCAGCCCCATCCATAGTTGCGGTTGAGGTCAACCCCGACATACCCGCCTCCGGTCACTCTTCTGTTTTTACGCCACATACCGCCCCCGTTCGGATTGGTGGTGATGTTGCGCTGGTATCCGTCAGGATTTACAATGGGGATGAAAAACATCTCGGTATTGTCAACCAGGGTTTTAACCTCGTTGTTGGTTTCATAATTTTCGAGGAGGTAATACATATAGTACAGCAGGTGCTGCATGCCTATCGGTTCGCGGGCATGGTGCATTCCGGTATAAAGTACCTGAGGTTCATTCTCTGCCTCGTTGGGATTATCGGAAATTTTAACGTAGTAAACAGGCCGGCCCTCAATGGTTGTAAGTGTTGAAACAGCTTGCTTTTCCGTAATCAGATCCGGGAAAAGATAAAACATATTATCGAGGTGCTCATAGCATTCGTCCATAGTGCTGAATCCGCCGCAGCTTCCCAACTCAAAATTGAAAGGTACAGGGTAATCTGAAGGCGCACGGAGGGCCTGGTTTCTGACTTCCCGGGGGTC